>WRKB01000274.1 GCA_009778295.1 Betaproteobacteria bacterium
AAAATATGGGTTTGCGCGCGCAGCCTCGACTTGCCTACATGCGTGATGTGGAAGACGTACGCCGCCTGCCACAAAATTTGATGATCTATGCGCAGCAGCTCGACAAGGACAGGCAGCTTCTTACCAAGCAGGAACAGGCGCGGCAGGACGCACGCTTTGACCGTATTTTTTTCAATCCATGGCAGCAGGCCGGACCGTCCGTGTCAGCGAACGAACTTACCCTGCGTTTTGGTAAGGGACCGCACGGTTTTACGGAAAAAGCACTGCCCTGGACACAGGAGGAATGGAACAGTATGCGGGCCAATGCGAATCTCGCTTCATATCCGCGCGTGGCACAACCCGCAATCACGATCCACCACACGCACATGCGAGAATTACCCACTTCACGCGCGGATATGACCAAGCAGCGCCCCTTTGGTCTGGACAATCCCTTCGACATGTTCCAGTACAGTTCGCTCTTTCTCGGCACACCGCTGTACGCGGCCCATATTTCTGCGGACGGACTGTGGTATTTCGTAGAAAGCTCCATTGCTTCCGGCTGGGTGCCGACGGAGGACGTGGCACTGGTGGATGCCGACTTTATAAAGCGGTACCGTAACGGCCGCTATGCCGCCATCATCCGGGATGAATTGCCGGTTATTACGGTATCGGGCATCATTGGTCGTACGTACGTTGGGGCTGTTTATCCCCTGCAAAAGGAAAATACGCACAGTGTGACAGTGCTTGTGCCTGTGCGCGGTCCCCGGGAACAAGCCGTAATCGCCGTGGCTGAATTCGGTCCGGATCAGGCCAAAACCAAGCCGCTGCCCCTAACTCCCGCCTGGATTGCCAGAGTGGGCAACCAAATGATGGGCCAGCCTTATGGATGGGGCGGCCTGTATGAACGACGGGACTGCTCATCTACAGTACGTGATGTCTTTGCTCCTTTCGGCATCTGGCTGCCACGTAATTCAGCGGCTCAGGGAAGAAGCGGCAGCTTCATCCCGTTGGAGGGTCTGGACGGTGCGGACAAGGAACGGCTGATCAGGACTGCGGGCGTACCTTTCATGAGCCTGCTCTGGATGCACGGTCACATTATGCTCTATCTCGGACAGTACCGGAATGAGAACGTGGTATTTCACGATATCTGGGGGCTACGGGTTATTGAGGGAGAAAATGACGACGCACGTCACATACTGGGGAGGACTATAGTGAGCAGCCTGCGGCCCGGACAGGAATTGCCCACGCTGAAAAGCGGCACGACCCTGCTCGATCGGCTGAGGGGCATGGTTATACTGCCCGAATCCGGCGTACCCCCCCCCGAGAGGTAGAACGTCTGTGTTCAATGGACATTGTTTGTGACATTCATACGGATTCTTCAAAGAAGAAAGAGCCAGACTGGGAGAAGGCGTCTTCAAAAATACTTTCGTCGTACTCAGGAAGCTTATCCTCAGTCAGTACGATGATAGGGATTTGAGGGTTGAGTACCTTTGAATCCGTCCTGCGGATAACGCGGCATATTTCCAGGTCTTCCTGCCGTTGCGCAGTAGGAACGCTGAACACCACCATATCGTATACATCCTGGCGCAGGGCTTCTAAAACCTTGTCATCGCCGGTGACGCCCTTAGGGTTGCAGCCCAGCCCTCGTAGCGACAGGAGGAGAACCTGCAGTTGGGCCAGACTCTGGGCCACTGCCAGAATTTTATACAAGGGAAGAAATTGCAGCGCCGCCTTGGAAAAGAAGGCAGCATCTTTTTTTTCTTCACGGGGCGCTTCCAGGGGAATATCCACCCATACTTCGGTTCCTTGTCCGACCACGCTTGAAATGCGCAGTTCGCCGTTCATGAGCTGGGTGAGCCGTTGTACGAGGGGAAGCCCCAAGCCCATCCCCCCATAATTACGAGATATGCTGCTGTCCATCTGCGTGAACAGGCCGAACAGATGGGGGAGTTTTTCCTCAGGGATGCCGACTCCCGTGTCCCGCACGCATATGCGCACTCCGGGGTGGAGTTGCAGCTTGTCATCCACTATGGGATCCAATTCAACGTATACTTCGCCCTTGTGGGTAAATTTCAGGGCGTTGCCGACCAGATTGAAGAGAATCTGACGAATGCGCTGGACATCGCCACTGAACGCAGCGGGCAATGAGGGATCAATGACATGGGAAAATTTGAGGCCCTTGGACGCCGCCGTACTCTGCAACGTGCCGAGTACGGGCTGTATCAGATCTTCAAGGGTAAAAGGCGCAGGACTTATTTGTATGGTGCCTTTTTCAAAACTGCAGATATCAAGAATATCACTCAGGAGCTGTAACAGATTATGACTGCAGTCCAAGGCGGTATCAAGGCAGTTGTGGATTTGCCGCATGTCTTTCATCAACCTGGCAAGCTGAAGCATACCCATAATTCCGTTTAACGGCGTACGGAGTTCATGACTCATCACGGCCAGGAATTCGCTTTTTGCCTCACTGGCCGCAAGCGCCTCCGCCTCGGCGCGTTTGAGATCGCGCAAATCGCGCACGGAGCACAGGAGGGCCGGCTGGCTTTGATACGAAAGGGGCGCCAAGCTCACTTCGCAGGGGATGGGCAAGCCCCGGACATCGCGCAGCGTACATTCAAACCGCTTGAAACCGCTTTCAAAGGCAGTGGACAAAATTTTATCAGGCGCGGATTCTTCCGGCGTGCCAAACAATACGAAAGAATCCCAGCGCTGCGTGAAATGTTTACGGCTGGCGGCGCCAAAGAAGCGTAGGGCATCGTCGCTGATTTTCAGGCACTGCCCTTGCATATCCCAGATGAGGTAGGAATCTGCCGAAGTTTTATATAGCGCCTGCACTTCCGCTTCGAGTTCGTGGCGTCTACTGATGTCGCGCACTAACAGCACGGAAGTAATCTGCGGGTCTCCCTGGCCAATGGGATGGAGGCTCACATCAGCGGGCAAGCGGGTTCCATCCTTTCGCCAAACGGTGGAATCGGAAAAATCAGCCTGTGCGCATTTGGTGAAGGATTCAAACAAGGGACTTTTCCCTTCTGGCCGCTGCGCGTTCAAACCGAGGGCATGGATGTTTTCCGGAAGCTGCTCACCGACGTTAAAACCCAGCATATCCACAGCGGCCTGGTTGACAAATTCCACACACCCTTCCCGATTCAGACCGAAGATGGCATCCGGCACGGCATTCAGCAGAAGGCGCAGCTTCAACTCCGCAAAATACAGTTCCTTGGTGCGGGCATGGACAATTTCTTCTAAGGTTTCCTTATGGGTACTCAATGACTGGCGGGCTTCTTCGGCCTTTTCCTTCTCCTGCTGGAGGTTTTCAAGATTGGCGTGTAGGTTGTACTGCATATGCCGCAAGGCATCGGCAAGTTCCCCGAGTTCGTCGGTGCGCCGGACATCAAGCGTATGTGAGAAATCCCCTTCAGAGAGAGCCTTGGCAAAACGTACGCCTTGCGCCAGCGAGGCGGTTATATTGCGCACAATGAAAAACAGAACAAGGCTTATCACGGCCAGCAATGTGGCATTGACCATAATGGTGTAGTTGCCCATCCGGGCCGCCTGAACGTTGAGATCCTCCTTGGACAGAGTAGCTGCGACATACCAGTCCATAGACGAAAGCTTTTTGACATAGGCTCGCTTGTGTGCGTCTCCAAAGGAGTAATGCCACCATTCCTGGTTACCGGCCGGATTAACGCGCAAATTCGTCGCCAGGTGCGGATGGACGATCACATTGCCTTGCCCGTCCAGGACAAAACAATACCCGTTTGCGCCCACTCGAATGGAAAGCACCCGGGAAGTCACATACGCCAGATCCACAGTGCAGATTGCAACCCCTTGGATTTCTTCGCCAACAACTACAGGTACAGCTACGAACAGAAAAAAGCTTTCCCACTGTTCCGAAAATAACGGGCCGCTCATGACGAATTCGCCGCGCGATGCGGCGGCGAAATATTCACTCTTGCTATATTCTATATCTGACGGCAGGGATTCTGTCTTGAGGAGCATGTTCCCTTGAAGATCAAAAAGTGCGGCATCGCGTTTTTTATCAAAACGGGCACCTTGGAATTTCACCAGCTGGTTAAATTCCTTCCGTGTATTTCCGGAAACGGTATACGGAGGCAAGAGGTACAAATGCTGCACCACATCGCTGTGAGTAAGCAACGCAACATTGTATTTGAGTTCACTGATGATCTGATCGAGATCGGCGCTCACCTCAACAGCGGCCAAACGAGCTGATTCCACAGCCGCATCGTTGATGGCGACAGCCGATTTGCGGTAGGTAATATACGCGGCGGTGCCTGTCCCCAGCACAACAGTAAACAGAATGGCGCACAAAAGCTTAGTAAGAAGACGCATGCGCATTCCCGACCGCGAAAATTTCGATGTTTTGGCTGCATACTCCTCAGATATTGAGGATGGACAGCATATTCTCCTTTTTGATATCAGATTCCCCGCCGGAAGCAAAGCGCCTTAGCTGAAGATCCTGCACACTATCCCAGTTTTTTGTAAATCTTGCCGCAATTTTCTGTTCAAAACACTATAGGCTATTTATAATATTTTAAATATGTTATAATCTATCATTCTTTTCCAGGACCGATTAACATGCCCCATAGACACAAGACAACTTCACGAGTCCTCGCCCTACCCCCGGGACCCGTGAAGTATAGGGTTCATAGAGAGTCCATTTGTCATTCCACAACCCGGCAAACACTCCGCCGGGATCGAATGCAGTGCATGACTCCCTGATGCATGGCAGAGCTTTCTTCACGTCTATCTGTGCCCCATCGGCAGAATGCACACAGGGGTGTCGGCAGCTGGCAGGCCCAGCTTGGCGCGCACAAAATCCGCGTTCAGGGTAGCCATGTAGCGCACGCCTATATTCAGGGAATCTGCGGCAAGGTAGACATGTTCCGTCATGCAACCTATCAGCAGGTACCCCCAACTGGCGCGGCGGATAGGATCGCTGATCTCCGCCATTTTTCCTCCGTCAATTACGAAAATGAGCACAACCGGGGCCTTGGAGGCAAAAGCCTGGCTGGTGATGCCTGACATGATATTTTCTTTGGAAACTTCCGTCAGGTGGTGACTTTTGCCATCATAGCGGAACACACCATCGGATTTGGCCACGTAAACAGTGCAGTAAGGGTCTTTGCCCATGCCTACGGGCACGGTCCAGCCGTTACCGCCCCGGTTGCGACCACTGGCGGCCCAGAGCAAGGTGCTCAGGTCCTGCATACTGATGGGGTTCACGGGAAATTGATCCCGTATGGCCGAAGCCCGCGAATTGATGGCGGCCAGCACGCTTTTGCCGCCTTCCACGGCGGGGTTTGGCAGCGCGTTTTCCGCTGCCGTTGCTGTTGCCGCAAAGACCAAAAACACACAGCACTGGGCGAATGCACTCATTTTTTTCATGGTATTCTCCATCACGCATACTGCGTATGCCGTTTATCGGCAAGAACCGTTCCGGCGCATCTTTTTGCCTCTGATCCAGCCGGGGTGGAAGGAATATTACCTTTGCCACTTTACGCTTCAAGCTGTATGCGAGTCAATGAAGTCCAAGGCGCATCGACGTATGCTGGCGCTCTCGAAGAGTGCCGGGAGCCGGAAAAGAGAGTGCCGGAGTTTTCTGGCCGGCTGCCGCTCCGCCGTATTGTGTTTTTCACAGCAGGGGGCTATTTTGCTAAATTCAAGCATAGTTCAGATCAATAAACCGACTTGTAACTTTTCGAGGCAACTATGAACTTCATAAGATTATTCATTTTTATTACTGGAGCGCTGTGTCTTGTGTTGTCGGGATATCCTTCTGGAATGGGCTATGCCTCAGATGCCTCCGATATCCTTCACGGCATTGCAGATATCGTCAGGGCCTTCCATTTTGAAGACCGCTATTACGATGACTATGGAGCCTATAGGCAGGGGCAACAGGATCAATACAACTACGAACGGGAGCAGATGCTGGGACGTGAACGTATGGCGACACAAAGCGAACGCCTGCGGCTGGAGCGTGAACGCCTGGCATGGGAAAAGCGGGAAACTGAACGTTTGCGCAACGATCAAGAACTGCGCACTCAATGGGAACGCGATAGAATACGGTACAAACAACAGCACCAAGAGCCGCAGCACCATGAACAGGAGCGCGATCAAGCGCGCCATGAACAGGGACACCGCAGTCAACAGCGTGTTGAACAACAACACCATGAACAGGAACATGAACAACCGCGTATTGAACAACAACACCATGAACAGGGACGCCGTGAACAACCGCGCCAGGAACAACCGCAGTACCTGCAGCATCAAGAACTGCAGCGCAAAGAACAAGGAAACCATGAACAACCGCGCCGTGGCAACTAAGAGCGGCGAGAACAAAATTGGAGCAAAAAAGCGGTGAGCCATGCTTCGGGCAATGCCGTACCCCAAAAGCCATGAAAGAAACGCCCGACGCCGTATGCCAAAAGCCGGGAGATCGCCTTTTCGTCGCCGTGGAACTATCAGAAGAAATTAAGGTGCGCCTTCTCAATGTGCGCACTTTTATCCCGGGGCTGAAATGGACACCCAATGCGAACCTCCATCTGACGCTTCATTTTATTGGACAGATTCCGCAAGATAGCGTCGCGTTGCTTCGACAATCCTTACGCCGCATCAAGGGTGACGCCTTTCGCCTAAATGTTGTCGGGCTTGGCCTCTTCCGACAAAGAGCAGGCGGCATTTTATGGGCAGGAATAACAAAGGAACCAGCCTTGATAAAACTCAAGCACCAAGTGGATGAAGCGTTATGGGGAGCAATCGAGCTGAGTTTGGATGAAAAGGATTATTCGCCACATGTTACATTAAGCCGTCTGAAAAAACCGATTTCACCACCGCTCAAAAGTCTGGTTCAGGAAAACGCTGCTGCACATTTTGGCACAATGGATGTTACGGATTTTGTTCTCTTCCGCAGCTTGCTGCGTCCAGCCGGAGCAATTCACGAGCCTGTGGAGAGACACCGGCTTAACGTCAAGGCGCTTTGAACGCCCGTAAAGACACATTCCCCGAACAGCTATTAAAAACTATGCTGGACAAATTTGTCCGGCAGCGGGCGTTGAAGCGCGCCGCGACATAAGCGAACACCATAACAGTATGGGAACCTGCCGCTTTTCGCCGCCTTGTAATTTTTCCGGCTAGCGTTATCCTCGCATCAATGCATTTTATACAGTGAGGCATGCTATGTGGAATCGCTCTTTTGACAGCGTAAAAGGGATAAGCCGCAGAACATTTCTGGCTGCCGCCGCCAGTACGGCTGTACTCACAGGCATACCCGGCTTTGTGGACGCTTTTGCCTCGACACAGATGCCGCAACCCACGGCTGGCAAGGCCGTGCCTGTGGGGGATTTTTCCGTGGTTCCGCTTTTTGACGGGCCGCAAAGCTTTGATCTCAATCTTTTCTATGGCGCTGACGAGCAGACTATGCTGAAAATAGCGGGCGTACAGCCCATACCCAGCGCGTTCAATGCATTTTTGATCAAACACGGGCAAGAACGCTTCTTGGTCGATACCGGCAACGGCACACTGGTTTCTGCCAGAACCGGACAACTTCCCCTGTGCCTGCAAGACGCCCAAACCGCTCCGGCGGACATCAGCAAGATCTTTATCACCCATCTGCATGGCGACCACGCCGGAGGACTGATCAAGGACGGGAAACCAGCCTTTTCCAACGCAAAAGTATATGTTGCCAAGGCTGAATACGACTATTGGCAGAGTGATGAGGCTGTGTCCCAAGCCCCGGAACGCATACGCGGGCTGTTCCTACTTATTCAAAATGTTTTGCGCATTCTGGAACAGGATAAGCTGATAGTCTTCTTTACGCCGGGCGATCTTGTCGCCCCTGATATCATAAGCGTCGATCTCGCAGGACATACACCGGGACATACGGGTTTTATGCTCACCTCCAAGGGCAAAAAACTGTTCTTTGTCGGCGACCTGCTGCACGGCGCTGCTTTACAAATGCCCCGCCCGGATATCACTTTCGTTGCCGACACCAGCCAGCCCAAGGCAAAAGAAATACGCCTGCGCATGTTCAAATGGCTTGCGGAGGATAAAATTCCCATTGCGGGAGCGCATCTGCCTTTCCCGGGCATTGGTCTTGTGCAGTCCGAAGGCGATGGATACAAGCTGAAAGAATGTACGTGACACGCAAATTCGGAAACGGACAACTTTACGCCATCCCCCTTGCCGATAGGGAAATTTGATGAAAAAGATCGTCCACCTTGAATTTTTGGGCGCGGTTGAGACCCTCCCGCCGCGTGAAGGAGTGCCCCTGTATCTCTCGCCGGTCGAGGCCGGATTCCCTTCCCCGGCAGAGGATTATCTGGACAGACGGCTTGATCTGCATGAGCATCTTGTGCGCAACCGGGCTTCCACGTTTTTCTTGCGGGCGCATGGGGATTCAATGACCGGGGCAGGTATCCATGATGGCGACCTGCTTGTTGTGGATCGCGCCGAAGCCTCCGCACACAACAAAGTCGTCATCGCCGCCATAGACGGCGAGCTTACCGTCA
>WRKB01000275.1 GCA_009778295.1 Betaproteobacteria bacterium
CTTCAGAAGACGCCTGTAGCGGCGCTTTCCCGTGCGGTTGCGGGTACGCTGGGCCGGAGCATCCTCATCTGTCTGCCGGGCAGCCGCAAAGCTGTCGCGGAAAATCTCGCGGTCATCCTTCCGGCGCTGGAACACGCTCTCGACAAGCTCCAGGGCGACACCCGGGATTGCGCTGACTATTTTGAAGCTGTCAGGAACGGAAAAACGGCATGAATATTTTTGGCAATTTCCCCGCCATCTGCCGGATGATCAAAATTGAGCATTCCGTGTTTGCCCTGCCTTTTGCCTTGGCCGGTGCGTTTATGGCCGTACGCGGCATGCCGCCCTGGCCGGTGCTGTTCTGGTTGGTCGTTGCTATGGTAGGCATACGCTCCTTTGCCATGACGTTTAATCGGATCGCGGATTTGCGCTTTGATCGTCTGAATCCGCGCACGCAGAAGCGTCCGCTCGTTACGGGCGAAATAGCGCTCAGTCAAGCTTGGGCCTTTGTTGCCTGTAGCGCGGCGCTTTTTATTCTCGCTTGCGCCATGCTCAATAGCCTTTGTCTGGCTTTTGCGCCACTAGCCTTGGGTATGTCCGGCATCTACAGTCTGCTCAAACGCGTCACCTGGCTGTGCCATTTCGGTCTCGGCTGCGTACATGCGCTTTCTCCGCTTGCAGGCTGGATAAGTGTCGACCCGCATTTCGCTCTTACTCCTTTCCTTTTTGCCTGGGGGGTGCTTTTCTGGCTGGCGGGCTTTGATATTCTGTATTCCTGCCAGGATGTCGATTTTGACCGTAACAAGGGATTGCATTCGGTTCCGGCTGATCTGGGTATTTCCAGGGCCTTGTCCATTTCCGCTTTTTGTCATGTGAATACCGCTATTTTTTTCCTGATGGGTGGGGTGCTGGCCGGACTTTCACTGGGATGGTATCTTGTCTGGGCGCTTATTACAGGCATCCTGCTTTGGGAACACACCCTGGTCAAAGCCGACGATCTTTCGCGTGTCAACCTCGCTTTTTTCACCCTGAACGGCTTTGTCGCTCTGGCCTTTCTGCCAGGTGTCATTCTGGGATTGTGATACGGGTATGCCCCCTCAACGAAAAAAAAAGCAGAGCGATGACGACGGCTGGATAAGCCGCTCGCAACGCAAGCGCGACAGCGCAGATCTGCAGAAGATAGCAGAAGCATTGACGCATCTCGCGCCTGGACAGTGGCAACACCTGCCTCTTACGCAGGATTTGTTGGAAGCTCTGTATTTGTGGCGGCGGATCGGCGATCGCGAAGGCCGTCGCCGCCAACTTCAATATCTTGGCAAACTTATGCGCGAGGCGGACGATGGGGCGATTGCATCCGGCTTGGCTGTCCTGCGTGATGCCAAAACACGGGAGACAATTCTGCTTCGAAATGTGGAATATTTGCGCAAGGCGCTTATCCGGTCGGATCGGGCCGAACGTGAAAAACTGCTTGCCGAATGGCCGGAAGCGGCAGAGGAACTCCGCAGTCTGCTTGACGCCATCCGCCTGGACAACGGCACTCCCGCACGAGAGGCCTACCGGGTTTTATTCCGTCGTTTGCGCGAACTTCAAAACAAGCGACCGCCCCTTTTGGAGCGGTCGGTTTGTCCATAATCGCCACGCCGAAAAATGCGACTTTCGGATTGCTTCGCCGTGAAGCGCAGGCGCGATGAACTTGCGCCGTAAAAGCGCCTTCAGCTCGACTTGATAAAGATCCATCCTGCTGGGTATCTGCCAATCTGGCCTGGGGCACAAAAAAATGGTGCCCCAGGTTCTCATCTGATGAGGGTTTGCTATTCCCAAGCGAGTTCGTAGAGTGCTTCTATCTCCTGCAGGGTGGGGACTCTCGGGTTGAAGCTCATGGAGAGATCTTTCATGGCGTCCTTGGCAAGAGCGGGAATGTCCTTCTTATTGACTTTGATCTTACGCTGTTTGGCCAGTTCGCTGATGGTGCGGGGGATACCCATAAGGCTGTTGAGTTCCTGAATGCCCGCAACGGCCGCGTCTGCCGCCTGCAATATGCTCAGACCACAGGTCTTCAGTCCGATGAGGTCGGCGATGACGGCTATTTTGTCCATGCGGACGATCTTGTTGTATTCCAACCCATAAGGAAGCAGGACCGCGTTGGCGTCTCCGTGGGCAATATTGTAAAAGGCACTCAAAGGGTGGGCCATTCCATGCACAACGCCCACTCCCACGTTGCTGAAGCCCATGCCGGCCATGGTCTGGGCGTAGGCCATTTTTTCCCTGGCCTCCAGATCTTGGCCGTTACCCACGGCCCGTGGCAGGTATTCGGCGATGATGCTGATGCTCTCTTTACAGAAAGCTTCCGGGTACTCATAAGCAAGCTTGGAAAGATATCCTTCTACCGCGTGGGTCATGGCATCCATGCCCGTAGCCGCGGTGATGTGCGGGGGCAGGCTCATCATGAGCAGGGGGTCGATGATGCCGACATTCGGCACCATGCGCGGATCTCCAATGACCATTTTGCGCGCTTGTGCCTCTTTGGTCGTGGTGATCACCGCGAACAGGGTGGTTTCGGAACCTGTGCCCGCTGTTGTGGGAATGGCAACGAAAAAAGGCATGGGTCTTTCCAGCAGTCCAAAGCCTTCAAACTCGTTGATGCTCTTTTTTCCTCCTGCCACAACCGCACAACCTTTGGCACAGTCTATGGAACTGCCGCCACCCACGGCAACGAGGCAGTCGCAACGTGTTTTCTCGTAGAGTTTGCGGCAGGCGTCCACGTTTTTGTCTGTAGGGTTGGCCACTGTTTCATCAAAAACTTCGTAAGCAATGCCCGCGCTTTTCAGAACTTCCTGTACCTTCCCGACGAGACCGGCCCGAAGCACTCCTTTATCTGTGACTATAAGTGGTTTTTTCAACCCCCGCGTAGAGAGTTCCACGCCCAGCTTCTCCAAGGCCCCCGCTCCGGTGTGAGTGCATCCGGCCACTACAAATGAAGTAACTGCCATAAACCGCTCCTTTGCGGATACAATCCGCGCTGTATGGTGTAACAAGCTAACAATGTGCAATCTCAACGGCAACATGCTCTGGGTATAATGTTTCAATATCGCGGTCACGTAATAAAAACAAGTGAACGGACGGCCGTCCTCGTCCACGTCCGCGCCGATACCGTATAGAGCATTTCAACTTTGAAATGTTCCAGGTAAACCATGCCTCGGCATGGGGCTTGTGGAGGAAGCGCCGCAGGACTTTTAATTCTGTTGGGGTCTCATGATGTATATTTCCGGCGGATTTTCCGGATGCTTCCAACGCAGCTCTATTTGGCCCGAGACGTTTGTTTCGATGAGGCGAATACCGCGTTCCTCCAAGGCTTTCCGGACCTCCGGCGTGGGATAACGCGGACTGGGACCGTTACTGACGAGGGCGAGGTGCGCGCCGACAGCATCATATAATTCGGGTGCGAAGCTTGAGATGCCGCCGTGGTGGGGCAAGATAAGCACGGGAGCGCGCAGATCAAGGCCGGAGTCAAGCATGTATTGAATGGCCGGCCGCTCCGCATCGCCGGGGATGAGCGCCAGAGGCACATCGTTCCAGAGCAGGCGCAGGATAAGGGATTTATTGTTGGTGTTGCCTTTGAATCCCGCAGGGGGGTGCAACACGTCGACACGTATTCCTTTTGCGAGCTGGATGCTGTCGCCTGTTGCGAGCGCATATTGGGGATATATCTGTTTGGCGAGGATTGCGGCGAGTTTTTCCGCCAGCTTGTGGTGTGTATCGCCGTTTCCGGCGAAGTGGCCGACATCGAAGTGTTTGAGCAGATGGAACAAACCATACAGATGATCGCGATCCGGGTGGGAATTGACGATCCACTCCAGGCGCGGGGCGTGGTTCGCGCGGAGCGCAGGGGCTAGAATATCCCGGCCGATATCAAAGCGCGGCGAAAGGAGATTGCCGCCGTCAATCAGCATACGCGCGTCACCCGGGGCTTGCAGCAGGACTGCCTGTCCTTGTCCCACATCCATAAGGCGCAGGGATGTCCTATTTTCCGTAGCGTCCAGGGTACGCAGAGCCGGGCCGGCAAGAAATAACAATGCGGACGCGACAAGGAGGCGGCGGCCCGCCGCCGGCAATCCTGGCCGGCCAGGCAGGAATGCAAGCACCGGCATTAACAACAGAAAGGCAAGCAGTGCCGTCCAGTGTGGCCGCAACATGGGGGGGATATCCAGCAGCCCGTGCCGGGCCATGAAATCCAGCACCGCCAACAGCAGTTCGCACGGATAGATTGCCAGAGTACACAGAAACTTTGCCGCAGCCTGCGCCCCAGCCGTCAGAAGCATCATCCCGATAAACGACAGGGGCAGGACAAAACAGTCCATCAGCGGCAACCAGAACACGTTTAGGAAAAACCAGGGGCTGGCGTTATTAAAAAAGAGCAGCAGCGCCGGCGTGAGAAAAAGCTGAATGCAAAAGGAGATACAGACGATTTGCACGCTTCGGCGTGCAGAGCTTGATAAAAAACCTTTGGCCGGAGGCAGCGGAAGGCGGCGAAGCGAGGGGCTGGACAGAGCGATGGCTGCCACAGAAAGCACGGAAAGTTGCAAGCCCACATCGTAGACTGTCAGAGGAGAGAAGAGCGTGATGCAGAATACGGCGCCGAACAGGGCGTCGCCCAGGGTGCAGACCTGATCGCGTAGAAGCCAAAAACTTAATAATCCCAACATGATTGCTGCTCTAAGCAGGGAAGGTGGCGCATCGCCAAGCCAGAGGTAAAGCAGGGCCAGAGGCAGGCTCGCGAGCAGCAGCATCTTGCGGCGCGGCATATGGAGAAAAAGCCTGGGAACAGCATAGCCGGCGGCGCCGACCAGAAGCACGGCGAAAAATCCCACCACGGACAGGTGCTGTCCGGAAAGGGCTAGGCTGTGGATAAGGCTTGCGGCTGACAGGCGCTGCATAAAAGTAGTGCTGAGAAAGAACCTGTCGCCGAAAATCAGGGCGGGCAGCACCCCGGCGCTTTGGCTGATGACATGTTGATCCGGGCCGGGATGGTCGTGGGCCAGGTTTTCGACAAGTTGTTCACGTAGCCGTTCACGTAGTTGCCAGCCCGCTTCCGGAGAACCGGCAAGGCGCACGTTGCCTTTTTCCCCACGCAGAGAAGCCCGCCAGAACACCCCGCGCATGCGCCACCATTCGCCGATATCGCTTACGCCGGGATTGGCAAGGCCTTTGGCGTCCTGGATGCGAAGGTCGGCTTCCAAGGTCTGGCCTATGCCAGGACGCAGAGCGGGGTACTCCCAAGTCAACACGGTTAGCCCGTCCAGGGGCGGACCTTGCTCGGCGGGCCTCAGTTTACGCAACAGAATACGCAGGCGGGCATCCGGCACTCCCTGCACATCGTGGATCACTCCTGTAACGCGCACCGTCTCGCTTTTGCGCCAGGCATCCGTGAGCCAGGCGGGAGTTGAAGGGATATTGGGCAGACTGAGGCGGACGGTGGCAGCTCCCGCGGCAAAGCAACACAGAACCAGGAGCATGCGGGCAAGCCGCCAGGTGCGGGAAGCCGGGAGACATGCCGTAACGCCGGCATATTCGGCTAAATACACTTTGGCCGTCAGCGCCGGACGGAACGTATCAAAGCTGACAGGCGCCAGGCGTTCGTCCGTGAGGAGCAGAATGACGAGACCCGCCAGCGCGGGCAGAGGATAGAGCAGGCTGAGCAGGCCCCCCAGCCAGCCAAGCACGCAGAGCTGCCAGAACAAAGGCGCTTGAAGCGACGGCGCGGAGGAAGGCATAGGGCGTTCCGGGGCTTGTGCGTTTCGAGGGAGTATTTGTTGTCGCAGTGGTATATACTGTGTTTTGCCACGATTGAACAGGCTGAGCAGGGAGGGCGCGCTACCGCCCGCACTGGATTTCTTTCGTCCATTATTCTATACCGTGATTAGGGAAGGCTATATGATAGTAAATGCTATACTATGCGTTTGGAATGAAGAGGATATTATCTATTCGACAGTCAAACACGCCTTTGCTCAAGGCTGTTCCAATGTATACATAATAGACAACGGCAGCTCGGACAAAACTATTGAAGAGGCGAAGAAGGCAGGCGCAAAGCATTTTGCCACATTTCATTCAAAATGTTTTGATGAAATACAAAAAATAGCTCAGTTAAATACAGCGGTCGAAACCCTCAATGCATTATGTAATGATGAATTCATATGGTGGCTGTATATTGATGCCGATGAATTTCCATCTATCCTTACATCCATCACTATCATAGATTTTTTGAAAAAGATCGATTCTGATTGCCGGGCTGTTCATGGTTATCTGTATGAGCATATCCCGACACATGAGCCGTATATGGCGCGTGGAATCCATCCAGCGGATTGTATGCCGATATGCCACAAGACTAACACGTATAAAATTCCGTTACTCCGCTATGATCATGGCAAAGAACATGTTTTTTCCCTGGGCGGGGCGCATTCTTTCAGTTCATCAGACAAGATAAAAGTATTGCATGATATTCTTTGCATTCATCATTTCCAATACAGAAAACCGGAAAACACGCGCGCAAGATTGGCCATGCTGGCCCAAAAAAGACCCGACGGCACCAGCAGACTGGACTGGATGGATGATAACTCGAAAAGAATGCATGGCAAGCCGCGTTCCATGTATTACAACCGGCTTGAACAACTTGAGAAAACGTATTCGGAAAACAGGTTCCGCAATCTTGCCGCAGATTCGCTGTTATACGACTATGGGAAACTTGTGCGATGGTACGATCCCCTCTCGTCATTCTGGAGCGAAGATGCTGCGATGGATGACAAAAGCGCCGCTTTTCATATATGGAAAGCAACGCATCTTTTTTTCATGGCGCAATATGAACTTGCCTTATGCGGCTTTCATGACGCTTTTGTAAAAACGCAAGACAAGGAAGGCAAGGAATATCTCATGTTGGGCATGGCACGCTGTTTTCTGGCCATGTCTGATGCCGAGGCTTGCGTCAAGACCCTCAAGGCTGCCGTGAAAGCGGATTCGCAGGCAGTGCGCGTAGCAGCCGTGCAGCTTATGGAAAGGGCGCTTTCCTTGTAACTCTATTCCTTTTCTCGGCGGATGCGCGCGCCCACGGCGACGAGTTTGGTTTCAATTTTTTCGTAGCCGCGATCCAGGTGATAGATGCGCTGTACTTGCGTTGCTCCCTTGGCGGCCAGGCCTGCAAGCACGAGCGAGGCGCTGGCACGCAGATCCGAGGCCATGACGGGCGCTCCGGTAAACTGCCTTACGCCGCGCACCATGGCTGAACGTCCGGAAAGCCGGATATCTGCGCCCATACGTACAAGCTCCTGCACGTGCATGAAGCGGTTTTCAAAAATGCTTTCTTCCACCAGGCTGGGACCATCCGCAAGGCACATAAGCGCCATGACTTGGGCTTGCATATCCGTGGGAAAGCCGGGATAGGGCTGGGTGCGGATGTCAACGCCGTGCAAGGAGCTGTTGCGGCGGCGCGCCAGCAGCCCGTCCTCGGTTTGTTCAAAGTACATGCCCATGGCGGTAAGCTTGACGAGCAACGCGTCGAGTTCTTCCGCCGGGCAGTTTTGCAGCACCAACTCGCCGCCGGTAATGCCCGCCGCCACAATAAAGGTGCCCGCTTCAATCCGGTCAGGCATGATGGGATAGGAGCATCCGCCCAGACTGGGCATTCCGCTGATTTGGAGAATGCTGGTGCCATGCCCGGAAATTTTTGCGCCGCAACGGATGAGAAAATTGGCCAGGTCCACTACTTCCGGCTCCTTGGCGGCGTTTTCCAGAATGCTTTCGCCCTCTGCCAGGCAGGCGGCCATAAGCAGGTTTTCCGTCCCCCCCACGGTGGGAAAGTCGAAGATGACATGTGCTCCCTTAAGTTTGCGGCAACGACCTATGATATATCCTTCCTCAAGCTCAAAGCGAGCCCCCATTTTTTCAAGGCCTGACAGATGCAGGTTGACGGGGCGCGCTCCAATGGCGCAGCCGCCGGGCATGGCTACCCGGGCTTCGCCGAGCCGGGCCAGCAGGGGGCCGAGACAGAGTACGGAGGCACGCATAGTTTTGACGAGTTCATACGGCGCTTCCGGGGATAGCGAACAGGGAGTTATTGTGACGGTACCGTTGTTAAATTCCGCAGGGCAGCCGAGAAGATTGAGCAATTTAAGCGTGGTATGAATATCCCTGAGCGTGGGAACATTGGTGAAGGTGACGGATTCCGAGAGCAGGATGGAAGCAAAGAGAATGGGCAGGGCCGCGTTTTTCGATCCGCTGATACGAACCTGTCCGGTCAGAGGAACTCCGCCTTCAATGATAAGTTTATCCATTCGTCTTCCCCAAATGTCTCTCCAGGCGGGCCAAGGTTTCAGTTCGACCGAGAACATGGAGGATGTCAGGCAGGCTGGGACCGCCGGAAACTCCCGTCAGAGCTGCGCGTAGAGGCGGACCGACCTTTTTGAAAGCCAGGGCATTGGCTTCTGCATAGGCATGTATGAGTTTTTCCAGAGCTGGGGCGGAAAAATCCGCGGCAGCAGCCAGCAGGGGATGTAAAGCGGCGAGTTGGGCTTTGCCTTCGTCGTTCAGGGCTTTAGCAACAGTGTTTGGGTCGTATTCGAGTTTCTGGGCCGTGCAGAGCAAGGGATGCATGTTTTTTGCGAGTTCGACAAGGCTGGCGGCCCGTTCGCGATACAGGGGAACGACTTCCTGGAGCCGTTCCAGCGGAGCGGCGTCCTGCACAAAGGGAGCAACAAGGCGTGCCAGCTCATCCACTGGGGTTTCGCGCAGGTAGTGGCCGTTTAGCCAGTACAGTTTTTCCTGGTCAAAGGCTGCGGGAGCAGGATTGAGATTGGAACCGTCGAAATAACGCACCAATTCTTTAATACTGAAAATTTCCTGATCACCGTGCGACCAGCCGAGCCGAACCAGATAATTGACCAGCGCCTGTGGCAGAAGCCCGTCCTGTTCGTATTCGATCACGGCGCGCGCGCCGTGG
>WRKB01000276.1 GCA_009778295.1 Betaproteobacteria bacterium
TAATTTCGAAATGCTCCATCTGGCCCCATGGCCGGTATGGCCTGCCGCTACAGGGAGGGACTCTGTGTCTGCGGCGGGTTCATTCTTCCGCGCTTTCCACCACCTTGGGCAGACGTTCCCTAGGTAGACAGATCCGGAAGGTCGTACCCTGACCGAATTCGGATTCCATTTCCATGTATCCGCCATGCTCCTGCACGATTTTCTTAGTCATAAGCAGGCCAAGGCCGGTGCCACCTTGCCCCTTGGTGGTAAAAAAGTTGGTAAAAACTTTCTGCTTGACGGCATAATCCATGCCGCAGCCGTTGTCAGCGACCTCGTAGGTGATGATGCCGCCTTGTTCAAAGACGCGCATCTTTACAAGCTTGTCATCCTTCTCCGAGCTCATCATACAGGCGTCGATGGCATTGCCAACGAGGTTGGTCAAGCTTTCATGCATGCTTTCGTAATCAATCGGCGCGGGGGCAAGGGCATCGGCTTCGATCTCCAGCCCCACATGCTGTTCAGCGGCCCGGACACGGTATAAATCGACAACTTCCCTTGCCACTTCCGCGGGATTATTGATCTTGACCTTGATTTCGCGGCCACGGGCGAAGCTAAGGAAGGTCTTCACAAAAGTGCCGATGCGCTCAATATTGCGCTTGAGCATGTCCATGCCTTGGGCGATACGTTCAGCCTTGCCCGCATTCATGCCGCTGGAAAGCATGTACATGCCCCCCTCCAAAGCCGTAACCAGATTTTTTACCCCGTGGGCCAGGCCAGAAACTGTCTGCCCGACAGCGGCCATACGTTCCGCCTCCAGTTTTCCGCGTTCAAGACGGCGTATTTCGCGTAAATCTTGAAAAGTCAACAAGATACCTAACATCTTGTTACCCTGGCGCAACTGCTGGCCGCCCATGTGGACCAGCACGGCGTCTTCCCCGCGCTCGGGGAAAAGCGTCACCTCGTTGAGGTTAAAATCGCCCTTTGCGTTGCGCATGACGTCGACCACATATTCCGGCAGCTTGGAATAAACATCCTCGGGGGAAAAAATGCCCCCTGAGCCCAAACCCAGAATCCGTCGCGCCTCAGGATTGACGATGGGCACTTCCCCTTTCGTGTCTATGACCACAAGGCCGCGCACCGCCTTGCTGACGATGTTGGACAGCATGAGCGTGCGCAGTTCGCGCAGTTCGCGCAAGGCGGTAAGCTCGGTGATGTCCACGGCCATTTCCATGACCAGGCTGACCTCATCGCCACTGTCGATAATGGGTACCGCCGTGACTTGGTAGTGCTTCATCTCCCCGTCGGGAGTCATCCATATCTGATGATCATGCTGGATTCTTTTGGTGGAAAAGACTTTGCTGGCTGTGCAGTCCGCGCAGACGTCATTCTCGCCTTTCAAGGCGAAATAGCACTGCTTGCCGGTCAAATCGCCATAAATGTCCTCGGCCATCTTGTTGGAATCGGTAATACACAACTGTCTGTTCAAAATAACGATATTGCACGGCACGAGGTCGAAAAGCGACTGGTATTCACGGCGCATGATGCTGGCGGCGCTTCTGTCAATGCAAACCTGTATGATGTACTCTACCGTGCCGTCAGCCATGCCCAACGGGATGGAATACTTCGTATAACTCACGCTTTGTCCGCTCGCGGAGCGCCCGGATTCCTTGCTGGATTCAGCCCTGCCCTCATCAAAGGTATGCAGGCAGGCGGGATTTTCGCAGGGCGTATCCGTGTTATGATAGACCTGCCAGCACTTGCGCCCTTCCCACGCGCCGAAGACCTGTTTGAACTCGCGGTTGGCGTAGACAATGTCGTGTTGCCTGCTCATGACGGCCATGGGCACGGGTAAAACGTCAAACACACCTCTTTCCTTCCAAAAATCCATATCCGCGGCAAACGAGACGGGGATGGCGTTCATGGTATCTCTCCTTAGCTGAGCAGCATGTCTACTGTGCGCAGGAATTCTTCCACATTCACCGGTTTGGCGATAAAGACGTCCGGAGATGTAAAGTCAGGGTCTCCGGTAAGTTCTGCAAGTTCTTCCCGAGCGGCGCCTGTAAGCATGCCGCTTAAAATGGCAAGCTTGGCGGAGGCGAAGGCCGGATTCCCCCGCAACTGCTTATAGAGGGACAGACCGCTGATACCCGGCATCATGATGTCCAGAATGACAAGATCCGGCTTTTCCGCAAGCAGACGCTCCAGAATAGGTTCGGTATGACTGATGGTGGAGGTCGCATATCCCTTATCTTCCAGCATGGCGGCAAGATACAGGCGGATATCGACCTCATCGTCGATAATGGCGACTTTTTTGGGCATAGCGGCCCCCTTCAGTTGCGGATAACGCCGTACAGCGCTTCAAAGTCACACGGGCATCATCGCACACACGCCCGTATGCAAAAGAAAAGGACTGGCAAAACACAGCGACGAAGCTGGCAAGTGGCGGCTATTTACCTTGGGCTGCCAGCAACTGCCGGACTTTTTCAAGCGTTGCTGCGTCCGCCCCCCCCAGCAGGCTGGCAACTTCGGCTTTTTGCACAGCAGGCTGGGAAGCGGTAAGATCCACGTCCAGAATCTCGGCTATGGCCTTAACCAGCTTTTCCGGGGTGATGGGTTTTTCCATGGTCACGCGCGGCGCGTTCGGCCCGGAAAAGGTGGCGTACATTTTGCTTATATCTTCGCTGCCCAGTTCGTCATTGGCATGGGCGGTGATGACAATGACCGGAAGCTGCGCGAACTTTTCTATAGCGCGGATTTCCTTGAGCGCTTTGTAGCCCGATTTTTTCGGCATGACCATGTCCAAGGTCATGAGGTCAGGACAAAAGCTCTGGACCTTAGCTACGGCGTCTTCTCCATCAACGGCAGTTTCTACAATGAAACCTGCATCTTCAGCGCAGACTGAGAGAAAATTGCGGACATCGGGCTCATCATCAACAATGAGAATCTTTTTTTCTGAAGCCAGCGCCATCTCACTTCTCCTTATTTCGATTTCTCAAGCAACATTTCGTCCTGCATATCGATTTTTCGGCTGCGTTCGCATTTCAGCACGGCGCCCTGCCGTACATTCCCTTCTCAATCAGACATGAAGGCATGTTTGATCAAGAATTGGGGATGCTTCTCAAAGAGTGGAACCGTTTTTCATTTAGCTACCCGGATTGCAAGGCTTTAGCAAGATTTTTTATTAGGGTTCACGTCCGGCGCCCCTTCCTTGGCTAACGCGCTGTTACTCCTCTTCCCACTTGATATAGCCGGGATTCACATCGACCATGGCATTGACGATGAGTTCAACAATGCCGCCGTAATGAAGGCTATTTTTCTCCAGCAGGCCGTTATGGGCGATGAGTTCGCGGATCTGTCCTTTACAGTTGGAACAGGGGGCGCAGATATATTTCTTGGTTTCCGGTCCCAGGCAGTCGGCAAAGGCGTCGGCGATCTGCGCCATCTTTTTACGCCCGGAGATGTTATTGCGCCATATTTCGATGTTGTTGCGGCTCATAATGGCGAAGCCGCTGCCGCCGCCGCAGCAGTAGTTGTTCACGCCGTGCGGGTGCATCTCGCGGAACTGCGGGCACAAATGATGCATAATGTCGCGCTGCGGTTTCACAATGCCCATCAGACGCACCGCGTTGCAGGGGTCGTGCAGGGTGACCGGGAAGTTGTTGCGCGAGGGATCAAAGGCGATTTTGCCGGACATGACGATGTCGCGCAGCAAGGGAAAACAGCTTTCCCTGGGGATGTCGAGTTCCGGAGGCAGCACGCGGTCAGCGATGATGGTCAGCGCCTTGTGGGCATGGCCGCATTCGCCGAGCACGATTTTCTTCACGCCGAGCTTTTTCGCGGCCTGAGCATGGAGCAGTGCGGTACGCGCAAACTGCACATCATCATAAAAGGTGCCGTAGTTGATGCCATCGTAGGCGGCCAAAGCGCTCGACAGGGTCCAGGACAGACCCGCGGCCTGGAAAATGATGGAAAAGGCCGCGATGTTTTCCGGCCAGGCCATGATTTCCCCGGCGTTATGGACAAGTAGGATATCCGCGCCTTCCACGTCCCAAGGAGTCTTGAACGCATAGCCGGTGACATCGGCAAAGTCTTCATCGATAAATTCCACGTTATCGCGCACGACCATGGAATCCATGGCGGTTGAGGAGCCGGTGCGCAACTGGAGCATGGAACCCTTTTCATGCAATTCCGGGGGATTGATACCAAGTTCCTGGCTGAACAGCTTACGGATTTCGCGGGCGATCAGGCCATTGTCCACGCCGATGGGGCAGGTCTGCGCACAACGGCGGCACAGATTGCAGCGAAACGCCAGTTCGCCGAGGCGGGCCACAGTTTTCCAGTTCAGATCCAGATCGCCGTAGCGCCATTTCGCAAAAGGCTCCTTCTTCACGTATTGTTTGTAAATCCGGCGAAAAATTTCAGAACGGAAGTTGGGACGATACATTTCGTGCCCGCCTGTCACCTCGAAAAGATGGCAGGCCTCGGAGCAGGAATTGCACTGCGCACAATAATTCACACTGGTTTCCAACATGGACAGGAAAGTCCAGTTATCCTGCTCGCTAAACAGCTTGCGCATGCCGTCCAAGAATTTGTTGACCAGTTCCTCCTCTTCCACCGGCGTCTTGGGGCGGGGGATCTGAAGAACCACGAGATCATCCAGCAGGCAGCAGTATGTATTCTGTTGCTCTTCACTCAAGGGTTTCCAGGGCATCTTGGCCACATCCAGCGGCAAATCCATGAGTTCGATCATCTCTACAGTGGTCAGTTGTCCGTTCGCGCGGGAGATATCATTTAATGTAAGCGATGATTTCATAGTGCGGACTCCTAATTCTTTCCATCAGGATTGGCGCTGGGATTGGTTGTGGCAACTTCGGCCCAGGTTTTTTCGCCGTCGCCTTTAATGTGCGGCGCGCTCCAGCTTACGCGGTAGTTCAGCATTCGTCCGATTTTTCCCTGTATCGTCGCGCTGTCCTGGGAAGGTTGATCCCCCCAGCGGATATCATGATACATAAAGTATTTCATATAAAAATGGCCCATATGCGTAGCTGGCACATAGGCGGCCAGCGCAAAGCCCAAGATGAGGTAGAGACTGAAACTGGCGCTGCCCGGGTCGACAAATTTGAAGCTCAGCATATTGGCGATGAAATTTCTACCAAGCTCGAAAAAGGAAGGACTGCCCAGCCACGTGACCCCACCTAAAAGGCCCAGAAGCAGAAAAGCGCCGAGGTTGAAATAGTGATCACGCGTACTGTACTTACGCAGGTCTTCCTGGTTGAGACGGCGATGAATGAGGCCGCAAGTCCCGCCGATGACACCAAGGAACCCTACCAGGCTGAGTACCTGAACAAGGTTGCCCACAGTGGTGAAAAAAGCGCCGGGCACAACACCCATAAGCTGGGCCAGCGCGGCGAAAATAGTCAGGAAAAAACCGCCGAACAGCATATACAGTCCGAAATGGAAAGGATAGGTGCGGCCCCAGAGTTTTTTGTTATGCTCAAAGGTGGCGTGCAAAAACAGCACTTCGATCAGCAATGCCTTCAGACCGCCGAAAAAAGACCCCGTCTGTTTTTGCTTCCACCAGTCAACTTCTTCCAGATAGCTGCCGCCGTAAGAAGCGCGGTGTCCCTGTTCGTGCCCGACCGGATAGAGTTCCCAACGGACATGTTGAGGTTTTTTGAGGTACTTGATCACGTTAAGGACAATAATGGCCGCACAGGCAACAGTACCCAGATAGGCTACCAGATAGACGAAAGTGACCATAATTCTCTCCATAGCGGTAAAATCGCAACAGACCGCGTTATAGACAACGAAGCGGGCACAGGCGGAAAAACGACAGACGGAAGCACATTGCCCAGCATGCCCAAACGGCGTTTACGTTTTCATGATCTCTTCGATCAGCTTCTTCAGTTCCGCAGGTTCTATGGGTTTGTTGACAAAGCCGGCGGGGAAGGGGAAGCCGGAAAGTTTCTTCAGGTACGTACTCATTTTTTCCGAGAAGCCCGTAATGATGACCACGGGAATCTCCTTCAGGGAGTCGTCGGTTTTTAACTGCCGGTAGGTACGCACGCCGGACTGCTCCGGCATGCTGACATCCAGTGTAATGAGATCCGGCCTTTCCTTACGGGCGGCCTCAATGCCCCGTGCTCCATCTTCCGCCATCAGAACTTCAAAGCCGATATCTTCAAGCAGGGCTCCCAGATAGGCCCTTACATCGGCTTCGTCGTCCACAACAAGCGCTCGTTTCTTTTTTGCCATGAAGCACCTCTGTCTGCTTTTTCATACATGTCGTTAAAAAATAGGAGTTCAGCGCGTAACGTGAGTTGTGAAATTTTTCTCAAAAAAAAAGTGCTTCGTCAAGAGATGGAAGCGTCTCATGTCAGAATCTCCCCAAGGATGTGTTCAACGTGCCGTTCTGGGTGCCGCTGTTCGTGAGTTGATCGGGCGCGGAAACTTCGTTACCGTCACCGCATGCCCATAAGCCTTGCCAAACGCTACGCCTTTAAATTGCTTGCCAACTGCGCGACCATCCCGGTCTATCTCGTGATGGAAGCCATTTTGCCGCGTGCGCTCGGCCCGAAGACGTATGGAGAATTCAGCTTTGCCACAAATCTGTTCCAGCAATGCATGGGCTTTCTGGACATGGGCAGCTCCGCATGCTTTTACACCGCGCTTTCCAGAAGGCAACAGGAACTGGGGCTGATCAGCTTTTACGGACGTGTTTGCCTGCTGGTGCTGGCTTTATGCCTGCTGGTCGCTCTGGCTATTCTACAGCCCGCGTTCGGCGAATGGATTATGCCCCAGGTGCCGCTCTGGATGGCGCCCTTGGCCGCGCTATGGGCCTTCCTCACCTGGTTCGGGAGGGTGGTGCGTTCTATTAACGACGCTTTCGGAGCCACAGTACCCTCGGAGTTGGCGCGCGCAGCAATCAGCTTGGGCGGCATGTTTGTGCTGGCAACGCTTTTTTGGACGGATGCGCTCACCATAGCAAGCCTTTTTATCCAGCAATATCTCGTGCTCGCAGCGCTGATTCTGGGCTTCTGGCATGTGGTGCGCAAGGAACACAAGCACATCCCCTGGACGCTCGCAGCAGCTGATGCCCACGCGTACCGCGTGGAATTCTTCCGCTACAGTCACCCGCTTTTCGTGCAGGCCCTGCTTTCTTTTCTCTTTCTGACCGGGGAACGCTGGCTGCTCCAATGGTTTGACGGCAGCGCGGAACAGGGGTTTTTCGCCTTGTCGCAAAAAGTCAGCTTGGCCTGCTTTCTCTTTGTCTCCGCCATGACGCCGCTTATCATGCGTGAGCTGTCCATTGCCTGGGGGCAAAAGGATACGGCCCTCATGGGCAGTCTGATCACGCGCTTTGCGCCCCTCCTGTATGTGGTGGCGGCGTATTTTTCCTGCTTTACCGTGATGGAGGCATCCAGTCTGGTGCATATCTTTGGAGGCGAGGAATTTACGCAAGCTCTTTTGCCGGTACAGATCATGGCCTTGTATCCCGTACATCAGGCTTACGGACAACTGGCGGGCTCGGTGTTTCAGGCCGTCGGCCGTACAACGATTCTGCGCAATCTTACGTTCCTGGACTGCTTGGGCGGTATCGCCGTAAGCTGGTTCCTGCTGGCGCCTCCGGAATATGGCGGTCTGCACCTTGGCGCTGCTGGACTTGCCATAAAAATCGTGGTCGTACAATTTGTGATGGTCAATATCTATTTCTGGCTGGTCGCGCGCATGCTGTCTTTCAACTATCTGCATACGTTGCTCCATCAGCTTGCGTCGCTGGCCGTACTGCTCGGCCTTGCCTTTATCAGCAGGGAAGTCACTTTCATGTTGCCGCCCGGCTTGGCGACAGGCTTGGTGCGCTTTCTTCTCTCAGGAATGCTGTATTCCCTTCTGGTGGCGGCATGCCTGTTCAGCGTACCGCAGCTTGCCGGTTGCTCCCGGCAGGACTTGTATTCCATCGGCGGGCGGATGTGGCGCAGTCCGCCCTGGCGGCGCTAGGTGCAGAACACGCGCGTTGTCAGAGAGCGTTAACAGCCCTTAGTCGGCGTGCAAAACCACCGCATAGCAACTGAATAAAACACGTACAGGGTCCCCTGTTTTGAGTTGCAATGCCGCAAATCCATGGGAAGAAGCCACCGCACAGAGCTCCGCGCCGCCAGCGATGCGGACGGTGCATTCCGTATTGATCATTCCCATTTTGATGCGCACGACAGTTCCTTCCCACTGGTTTTCAAGATTGTTCCGGCCTTTGGAATCCCGGCGTTCCAGCACCAGCCAGGGTGCTTTGACCTCAGCGGAAAGCAGGCGTCCGGGTTTGATCCCCATATGTTCGACGCTGGCATTGGTGACTATGGTAGTGAGCGAGCCGCCGTCCAGTGTAGTGATATGAACGAGTGTCTGTATCTCTCCTGTGCGCATGGAATGTACCTTGCCGAAAAAGCTGTTCCGCGCGCTGGTTTTTCTGCTGGATTCCCGTTCCATGTGCCAACGGGTCACCCGGCAGATGTCCTCTTCTGAAAACACGATGCGGGCCGTGGTGAGATTGGGGGTTGAGTGCCCCAGCATGCGTTGTACAGCAGGGACGGGCAGGTTCCCCTGCATCAGTTCGACAGCCCGCGCTTTGCGAATCATTTCCGGACTGCCCTGTTTTTTGGAAAAACCGCAAGCCGCAGCACGTTCGTAGAATTTACGGCGGACAAAAGCGGGGTCAACCGCTATACGACGAGGAGCGACGGCAAGCTCGCGCAACAGCTTCCGCATGGCTTGGGCGGCATGCGGTGAAATTTGCACCTCACGCTTTTCAAAGGCAATAAGGAGTTTTTCGTTGTCCAATGCATGCGCCGGACTCAAGGCGAGCACTTCGTGAAGTTTGGCCCCCGTATAACGCACCAGGAGGAAAATCAGCAGGATGCGTCCACGCGACAGACGCAGATTGGCCCGTTCCGGTTCCTCCGCCCACTCGCGGAAGGAGTACTCAAGCCGTTCCAACTGGATGGAATCAAGGCAGCCGGCGTCGGCAACAGAGATGATGTGCCCGTGGTTCATCATGCTGC
>WRKB01000277.1 GCA_009778295.1 Betaproteobacteria bacterium
GTTGACCCTGGTCGGCCGTTCGCCGCGCGATATTATGCTACAACGTCCGGAACGGGGAAAAGCTATCCAACTCATCCCCGCCGTGCCGATCCTGCCCGCAGGCATTCCTTCGCAGCTTCTGGAGCGCAGGCCGGACATCCGCGCGGCCGAATATGCCCTTATGGGCAGCAATGCAAATATAGGCGTTGCCCGGGCCGACTTCTTCCCCTCCATCTCCCTTACCGCCGCTTTCGGCACGCAAAGCTCGTATCTCAGAAATCTGTTTACCGTCGCCACGGGAACGTGGGCTTACGGCATCCAGGGCACCATGCCCGTTCTCGATTTCGGACGTACCTGGTGGAAGGTTAAAGACGCCGAAGCACAGAAACAACTGGCATTGGCCGTGTATAATAAAACCGTCCAGAGCGCATTCTCCGATATCCGCACCGCCCTTATCCAGCAGAAGGAAAACGCCGAGATTGTAAAAAGCTACAAGGCCCAGGTGGAAAGCCTTTCAAAAGCGGCTGAACTGGCTCGTGTACGCTACGATAACGGGTATTCCTCCTATCTGGAAGTGCTGGATGCCGAACGTGAGCTGTTTGGAGCGGAAATGCAGGCAGCTACAGCGCTTGCCAAGCGTCTGAATTCCATCGTCGATGTGTGCATGGCCCTTGGCGGAGGATGGGAGGACGCGGATACGCCGGAAAATCCTGAAACGGGACCTGGCAAAAAGTAGCAAGCCGGCAGTTTCGGCTACTTCCAGTATTCCTCAACCGTGCTCCGCTCCGTTTCCAGGCATTCCAGGCTTGCCGGGGGAAGCAAAAAATGCATGTCCAGGCCGGCCACAAAGCGCCGACGGAGAAGCGAAGCGCTGATATCAAGGCGCGTCAGGGGCAGGTACAGCAGACGCGTGCCGCCGGGTAGGGCAAAGGCTCTGGCGCCCGGCAACTCCACCATGCGGGACGCAACGCCTGGGGAGCAGGGCACGGCTTCCGGCCAGTTTTCGCGTGCAGCCTGCGAAAAACGCTCCCCGCCCGCGCCGTCGCGCGACACGACCACAAAATCGGCCAAACGCGGCAAGTCCAGCCCCCTGCGCCATTGGGGCAGAGTGCAAAAATCTTCACAACCGAGAAGAAAAAAATGCCGCGCATCCGGTTGGCCGACGGCGTATTTTTGCAGACTGTCCCAAGTATATGAAGGGCCTTCCCGTTCGCCTTCCATGGGATTAATCCGCAATCCGGCAATCCCCTGGATAGCTGCCTGCAACAGCCGTACGCGCAAGGTAAAGGGCAGGATGCCTGTGGCGGATTTGTGCGGAGGCAAGGCGCACGGCAGCAGATCCACATACGTCAGGGCGAGAAGTTCGCGCATCTCCAGGGCCAGACGCAAATGCCCGATATGCACCGGGTTGAAGCTGGCCCCCAGAATGCCGATCCGCAACGGCTCTCCCACCCTGCTTATCCTCGAACCTGGCCCTGGCCGAACACGACAAATTTCGTGGTAGTCAGCTCCTGTACACCCATAGGGCCATATGCGTGCAATTTTGATGTGGAAATACCGATTTCCGCACCCAGGCCGAGTTCACCGCCGTCATTGAACCGCGTGGAAACATTCACCCCCACCATGGACGCATCCGCTTCGCGCAAAAAACGCATGGCGTGTCCATGGTTGTTGGTACAGATGACTTCTGTATGCTGTGAACCATAGCGGGCGATATGTTCCAGGGCAGCATCCAGGCTGTCCACCACACAGACGGCAAGGATAAGATCGTGAAATTCCTGCCCAAAATCTCCAGGGCGCTGGGGGAGTGCGTTGGTCCTCAGCAAAGACAGAGAACGCGGACACGCGCGGAACTCCACACCGGCTGCGCCGAGTCTTTCGCCCACGCGAGGCAGAAAATCCGCCGCCATATCCTGATGCACAAGCAGGCACTCCAAGGCATTGCACACGCCAGGGCGCTGGACCTTACCGTTGTATACGATGTTCAGAGCCTGCTCCAGATCGGCGTCCGCGTCGATATAGGCGTGGCACACGCCCATATAATGTTTGAGTACCGGCATGGTCGCCTGTTCCGTTACGGTGCGAATAAGCTTCTCTCCACCGCGCGGGATAAGCACGTCAATGTACTGATCCATTTTACACAACAGAGTCACGGCAGCCCTATCGGTAATCGTCAGTATCTGTGCAGCGTTTTCCGGCAGTCCGGCGATTTTCAGGGCCTCATGCAACAGGTCTGCCAACGCGGTATTGGAGTGGATAGCCTCGGAACCTCCGCGCAACACCACGGCATTGCCCGCCTTGAGGCATAAAATGGCAGCGTCGATGGTCACGTTCGGGCGGGCTTCATAAATCATCGCCACCACGCCGAGCGGAATACGCATGCGCCCCACCAGCAGACCGTTTGGACGCTGCCACTGTTTTTCTACCGTGCCCACAGGATCCGGCAGATTTGCCACATGGCGGCAGGCGGCGGCCATGTCATCCATGAGGGCGGCGGTCAATGTCAGCCTGTCCAGGCGCGGGGCATCCATCCCCGCAGCCTGCGCAGCTGCAATGTCTTTTTTGTTAGCGGCCAGCACGTTATTTCGACGCTTGACGAGCAAATCTGCTAGATGCCCCAGTGCCATATGTTTCACGGCAGGACTCGCGGCTGCAATCAGTCGGGCCGCTTTTTTGGCGTTTCGGCCCAAAAGCTCCATACTCGTGGCAAGGTCCATGCTATACCTCACAAATTTTTTCGACGCCGGTTATACAAGCCGCATTCAACATTGCGCCCTACAATATGCTTGATGAAGATTTTGCATTACAAGGTTCTCAGGGCGCGTATCCATTGCTCGTCGAAGTCGGCACCCGCACTCAATGCAAAATGTTCGCACCAACGCAGCCGGGCCGCCTGAATCCGGGGCGAATTCCAGTAGTCGCGCACATCCGGCCATATCCGTTCCACTGCGGCAGCTGCTTCCTCAGGTGTGGGATACCATATGCCCGCCCCATGCAGGAGCGCCAACAGGGATTCGCCTTCCGGGCACAAATCCCAAGCGCACGGGTCCCAATACAAAACAAGGGGTGTATTGGCTGCGAAGGCCAAGTTCAATGTAGTGCCGTGGTGATCAAGCACCATCAGGCGGCAGGAAAGCATGGACGCTTCCAGCCTCCCCGAACAACGCTCCAGCTTGGGGAAACGCTCCTGTATCCAGGGCCAATCGCTCAGGGCGGCAGGGACATCAAAATAGGGACGATAACTGACAAAGGCCGCGACTTCAGAAGACAGCGCCGACAGAAAGCGGGTTTTCATGCGTCGGTATGCTAAAAACTGCATCGGATGCGGTCTGGAATCCAGCCGATGGGGAAAAAGCTCCATGCCGTTACCCACAAACAACAACATGTTGCCAGCCTCACAATGCCTGCCAAACAGCGCTGAAGTCTGGGCGTGCGGCAGTGGAATGAAATTCCCCCATAAAGGCGTCTGTTCCTTCCAGCCCCAGGTTATGAAGGCGTGCTGGCTGTACTCCTCCAGTGGCGTGGTGGCTGCGCAACGCAACATCCCGTAATTGCCTCCATGCTGAATATAAACCAGTTTATGTCCTGCCGCGCGCCATGCGGCAAGGCGCAGGCGATATTCTGTATCCTGGAGGGCCGCCACGCTGGCGACCCGTATCCGCCTGCGAGGAGCCGCCTTGATGTGCTTCGGCAACACGGCGCGCATAATACAACGCGGGATCGCCGCCCAAAAAAACGGCCCAGGCTCCAGAGGAAGCTGAAGTTCGGCAATGGAAGGCACCGCGTATTGGCGCGCCAGTTCTGACAAAGAGACGGAACAGTCGGCCTGTCCCCTGTTTCCGAGCAAGGCCAGCGAAAACTTCAACGCCTGGAGAGGGCTGAAGCCCTTAATATGCGGGAAGGGAGGCGAATAGGCGATTTTACGCATCCATTTACGCAAGCGCTCACGCGGCCCGGTCACGCAAGGAACAGCTTGCTCCCGCACGGGAGGCAGCATTTCTGCTTCCCAGGCAAGCGGCCAACAAGCTTCCAGAAAACGCGAAAAAAGCCAGTGGTTATACGCATAGCCCTGAAAACCCTGCTTGCTCAACTCGTAATCGCTTTCAAAACTGAATTCGCAATTCTCTGGCAGAAGCGGCACCCGTAGCGGTAAATTTCCCCAATGTTTCACCAGCGTTTGAATACGCAGCCAGCGCTCCGCCAACATCTGGCTGACCATGAGCATGGTCGGCATGAGGGCCATTTCCCAGAACGCAGCGGGCAACTTCACGCCACGTTCCAAGTTGAGGTGCTTACCCATGAGCGGCAGATAATGCGCCGTCAGCGCCCAAGCATGCTGCTTCACTCGTTCCCGAGCGGCGGGGCTGGTCAAAGGCTCCGGCGCGAAGGCAAAACGCACCTCCCAGTCGGGGAAGAGAACCTCCTGTCCGGCAAAACACCAGGGGCCAGCCGCCAAGTGCGTTTTCGGCGTTGCGCCTGCCGGCATGGCTGTGAACACGAGGGTCTTACGCATACGCATCCTGGGTATCTGCTGGCAAATCCTTGCAGCGAAGCTTTACATTTTTCAATGTTCCACTGTTCTAAAAAATTACTCCAGATGTTTCCATTGCAACACGGTGTCTTCTGCCAAATCCACGCGCGCGGTCATGTCAAGTACGGTATCAACGTCGCGGGGACTAATGCCGTGCGCCGGACGTTTCCAGGTCAAATCGTCACGGGTAATGCGCGCGCCCCCCCGTACAGGACGCGCTGTAACCAGAGAACGGCGCGCATTACGACGAGCTGGCTCTTCCGAAGCGAAAGCGCTGACCTTCAAAGGACCGACAATGGCAAGCGCTCGTTCCATGTTCATCCAGAAACGCTTCAGGTCTTTCTTATCCATGGCATGATAGTGATCGTTGCCGGGCAAACTTTTGTCGTGCGTGAAGTGCTTCTCGAGGATACGCGCGCCGAGCAGGGTGGCTATTTCCAGCACTTTCATGTCCCCGGGCAGCGTATGGTCGGAATAGCCGATACAATGCTGCGGAAAATGGCGGTGGAGTTCCGGGATCATGCCCAGACCCGCGTTGCGATCCTCGGTGGGATAATTGAGCACACAGTGCAACAGCGCGAGCGGGTTACCTTTAGCCTCGATCCACTCCACGGCCTCGGTAATTTCATGCAGGTAGGAAGCGCCTGTAGAAAGAATGATGGGCTTGCCGAAATCGCACATAAACTCGATGAAGGGCTTATTCGTGATATCAGAGGATGAAATTTTGTACACCTCAATAAGTTCGTTCAGAAAAACGGCGGATTCCGTATCAAAAGGCGTGGAAAGGAAGGCGATGCCCGTACTGTCGCAATGGCGTTTGAGGACTTCGAATTCGCCTTTCCAAAATTTATCGTACTTGCGAAAAAGCTCGTATTGGCTCCTGGTGGATTCTTTACGGGTATCCCAATAGGCCGGAGAATCTCTGGAAGCCAGCGTGGCAGCCCTGTAGGTCTGAAATTTGATGGCTTGCGCACCGGCTTCGGCGGCCTCATCGATCAGGCGGCGGGCTGTATCCATGCTGCCCTCGTGGTTCACGCCGGCTTCGGCAATGACGTAGGGTGTTGGGATACATCCACCAGGGACGGAAGACATGATGATCTCAGCCAGTTTCATACCTTATTTCCTTGCTGGTGTGGGAGAAGACAGTAAGGCATAGCCTGTCTGCGCAAGAAAGAAAAGGGCTGCATTGACCTGATGCGAGGAGGCGGGTAGCCTGAATGCCACTGCAGATGCCCCATTGCAATCAAGAAGGCAGGAGGACATATGGGCGCTTGCCTCAGTCTTCTCGAACTGGCCCATGCCTGCGTACAGCGGGCGGTAACGCCAGGCAGCCTAGTCGTAGATGCGACAGCGGGCAACGGAAAAGACACGCTTTTTCTGGCCGGGCTGGTGGGCTCGAGCGGCCTTGTACTGGCTTTTGACATCCAGCCGGAAGCCTTGGAAAACACACGCGCAGCGTTGGAAAAGGCAAAGCTGGCAGCACGGGTGCGACTTTTCCTCACGGGACATGAAAATATCGCCGCCTGTCTACAGGGTAACGCCGAGCCCCCCCCAGTGGGGCAACCAGCGGCGGGCCGGCCTGCCACATCTCCGCCTGAACCGGTTCATCATCTCTGCGACAAACCTCAGATACGCGCCGCCATGTTCAATCTCGGCTTTCTACCGGGCAGTAAAAAAGAAATCGTCACCCGTCCGAACACCACCCTGGCAGCGCTGAACGGGCTACTGCCCGTCATGCTGCCGGGAGCGGTACTGTCCATCCATTGCTACAGCGGTCACGATGGAGGGAGGGAGGAAAGCACGGCCGTGCTTGACTGGGCGGCGCGTCAGCCAGAAAGCCTCTGGCGTGTCCATCGCTATGCCCCCTTGAACAAACAACACGGCGTTGAGCATCTTGTCCTGATGGAGCGCCGGAATTAGCGCAGTTTCATTTTGAAAATGTCAAACTGCTCTGCTGCCATGTCACGCCTCGCCCGGGTATCTGCTGCGCAGCCGCCAGGGCACAGTTCAAAGAGGAATTTATGGGATGAAGGCCTCTGAAACAGGTAAAGAAATTGAACGCGGAATAACGTGATTCGGGATGAAATACGCCTTGCAGACAAAAAACTTGAACGCGAAAAAAACACGGCCTTCACGCATTGTACTACAACATGCTTAATTTATTTATTCTATCTGGCGCCCTTCTCCTAAAAAAATATGGCATGTTTTTTGCTCATCTCAAAGTACCTTCCTTCTTTTTTGCAACCAGCTTTCCTTCAGACACGGCCTGCCATTGCGGCAGGCCGTGTCGGTTTGTGGTCAAGCGCTCACGCTTCCTCTCTCTGCCTTCACCGTGGCGAGTCTCTTTTGCCGTGCCGCTTCCTGTTTACGCTCACGAGTACCTGCGGGCTTCAAGGATTCGAACTCCTCGGAACATTCCTGCAACCGGCAAAAAACCAGAAAGCCCGTGTGCGCGATCATGCGGTCGTCAGGTCGCAGCCGATCCGCCAAGGGTTTCCAGCGGCGTAAAAGCAATTCGCATACCTCGACATCGTCATAGGGGCCTCTCTCAATCCCGCGCAGCAGCGCACTCACCTGCTCAACCGTAGGCAACAGAAACCCAAGTTGCGCACCGGATCTGAGCGCCTGCGGCACATGAGACAAATATTCCCAAGGAGTGCGCACGTCTAAAAACAGCGCATCCGCTCCCTGAATGGGAAATCCCTCGGCAATATCACAGAGGTAGAGCGTCACATTGTCGCCGATACCCGCCCAACTGAGGTTGAGACGCGCCAGTTTGTGGAATTCCTCCCGGCTCTCGCAACTATGTACCTCGCCACTGGGGCCACAAAACCAGGAAAGTGCCAGTGTAAGAGCGCCTGAACCCGAGCCGGCCTCAAGAATGCGCCGCCCGGGCCCCGCGCCGAGCCGCAGACAAATATGGGCAATATCCTTGGGATAGATAATCTGCGTCTGGCGTTTGACGCCTTTGACAAGATCATACAAACCAGGCTTATATAAGCGTATAGGCAAGTCCTGGCTGGTTCGAACTTCTCTGCCATAGTCGGTAGCAACTACGTCTCGCATGGACAGCACGCCGTTGGTGCTGTGCCAGTCCCGGCCTTCTTCCACTCGTATAAGACGGCGCTTGCCTTTGGGCGTAACCACAATAACCAGAGAGCCAAGAGGGGGCATGCATGCTCCGTGTTTGCACAGACGTACAGGAATTTCAGAGCATTTTACGCTTGAGACTGCCCTAACGCAAACGTACGTCAAGCCTCTGCGGTGACGTCTTAACCAAGCGATAGGACGCAGGGGCGCGATACAAATCAACCACCATGCGCGTGGAGTCGGCCTGCCGCCCTACCCGGATAGCCCTGACGAATTTGTTCTGCGCTATGCCGGGGATGTCCACATGCCATTGCCCCTCAAAATCAAGCACCAGCCTGTCAGGATTGTGAAGCAGCATAGACTTGTAGACAAGCGGCCTATCTCCGTCAAGACGCAGGGTAGCTCCTTCCTGGGTGGCATACACCGTGATGGCAGTGATATTTTTTGTGCCCCCGCCTGTTTGTTTGGCCTGCGGCTCCGGCAAGACCGGAGTCTTGGGCGGAACGGGACGGGGAGGCACAAGCGTCTGCGGCGGAGGACTTGCAGGAGGTGTTTGCCCAGCGTCAATCTGCGCGGGCACGGTTTTCACTGTAACGCCCTCTGCGGAGGGTTCCCGCTCGGTAGCAAGATTCTCCGCCGGCTGAGAGGCCACTTTCGGGAGAGGCGGCGCCAAGGCGGTGCTGTTCGGGACCTCCTGGGCTGGTGGCGCAAGCGCAGGCGCCTCTGCGGAGCGTTCTCCATGCGCGCGCGCAGGCAGGGCGCTCTCCTGTGGGCGCGCTTTTTCAAACGAAGATGCAGGAGCGCCATGCTGCCCTTCCTGCATGAAAGAATTGAGCACCATAAGCCCCATGGCCAGAAAAATGACCCCGATAATAAGCAGCGTAATAGTTTTATTCATTAAAAATTACTCAACTCTTTCAAACTATTAATACGTCAACGGCGTGGCTTCTTATGGGTTGCAAGCCCCTTCAGACGGCGCTCCTTGGCGATATGCGCAAGAAAAGTCCTTGCATATTCCAAATTCGGTGAAAAATCCAACGCGGCCAACAGATGTTGTTCTGCCTCGCCCAGCTTGCCGAGTATATGGTAAATGCGGGCAATGTTGAAATGCGCGTGGCTATCGCCGGGAGCTAGCGATAACACGCGTTTGGCGTGCGCCAGTGCTATCTCCGGCAGTTTCCCCTTACGCAGATTGATGCCGAATTCCGTAAACATGTACTTATGCTCCGGTACAATACCTTCCTCCACCTCTGCTATATCCTGCAAGGCTTTCAGAGCCTCCGGCAAATCGTCACCACGCCGGATCTTCGACAACAGCACACCGAAATGTCCCCGCAAGTTCTGCTCCACTTCTGCCCGCTCGGCAAGGCGTTGTTCCGGTGTTTTTACTGGCAGGTCTCCATCCTGCTGCGGGGAAGGCGGAACGGGGAAAGACCCCTGGCGAATCGGCGCGGCCAGGATGGAAGGCTCCAGGGAG
>WRKB01000278.1 GCA_009778295.1 Betaproteobacteria bacterium
GTTTTGCTTTTCTTGTCCATAATATCCCGAACTTTGCTAGTAAACATATGCTCTCCCGTAAAAAAATAAAATGTAAAAGATTACAAAAAATGCTTGACGTGTGTATAGTAATCTATTACATTATTTTCAAGACGAACGCAAGAGGCAATGAAACGCCCCCGGCAAGAGCGGCAACTCCAACCGAGGGCTAACCACAACCCAACCCACTGGAGGTTGAACCATGGCTACCCAGACTGTAACCCACCGGCCCCGCACCAGCAACACCCCCACAACCCACCGTAACGAGGCGCTGCTCATCGCTCAGGAACGCCTCGCCACGCTGCAAGCCAGCGCCCGGCCCGTCACCGAGATTCATTTCACCAGCGACCCCGGCCCGGACTTTACCCCCAGGGCGTGGAGGTGAATCATGAATGCTCTGAGAACGAACCAGACCTACAAAGTCATCAGTCACTCGGAACTGGACGGCATCCACGTTGATCACTTCTTCGACCATGCCGAAGCCAGGGAGTTTTCCCGCATGGTATCGGCAGAGGGCTTTGACTGCCTTATCTGTCAGGCCCTTGAGCAGTTCGAGGCATTGGATAGGCTTGACGCGGAATACCTCGTCACGGCAGCCGCGTACAATAACAACCTTGCGATGGACAGGCAGGGGGTGCTGAGATGAGCACGACCCCCATCACTCACGGCACAGCAGAACACAACGCCCTTATGGCGGGCCACTCCACCCCGGATCAATCCACCTGGGCCACAATCAACTACGTCACGAAAGACGGTATCCACATCAACGGCCTTGCCGAGCTGGAGGGGGCACTGGAAGACGTTGCCTGGCTCTTGGAGGAAAGGCTTGACGTTACCAAGGGAAAGACGCGGGAAACGCTCAGAGAGGCTACTGAGGCCGTCAGGGAACTTCTCCCTGACCTGGAAGCCATGCAGCCGGAACCAAACCCCATAGCGGAGGCTCAGGCCTTCCTGCGGGAAGAGTGCCAGAGGGCACAGGAATTGCTCAAGGCAGAGACCGACAGGATGCGGAAGGAGGCCTTCATCAAGGAGGCGTATTTCATGCCTGCTGAGGTTCTGAACGGCATTCTGGACATCGCCATTCCGGGCGAGGATAGAGACCCCCAACAATGGAGGGAACTGCACGAACGGATCAAAGCATTCCTTGAAGAACAAGGCTGGAAGGTAAACAGCGGCTTCGGCATAGCCAACCCAGCCTACATCCGCAGCCGTGAACCATTACGGCAACTTGCCCGGCTTATAGATGGCTTCCCGCTTTCTTCCCTGACATCTCACGCTCTGGCAGTCATCCACTATGCCCTCCGCTGGTGCGAGAACACATCCCACAAATTTACTTCCCCCATTACAGGTAAAGGACAATGCGGCATCCCACCGGAGGGCGTACTGTATCCACATATCAGCATGGAGCTTGTGAAGGTGGAAAGTTTTCGCGATGTCCCCAAGGAATGGCAGATGCCGCTGGTGCCTGAGCAAGGGAAGGAATAGCACACCGCTGAGGCCAAACCACACCCCCCGTCTTCTACCCTGGAGGCGGGGGCAGTGGCGGACGATCTTGACTAACATGCGCATTATGCGTATAAATATCTCATGACCGCTAGGGAATTAATTAAGAGGCTCGAACAGGCCGGATTCGTCAATCAAGGCGGCGCAAGGCATGATAAGCTACGCCATCCTGACGGACGGATTACGGTTGTCCACCGGCACAAGGGCGAAATACCTATTGGAACCCTCAAAAATATTGAAAAGCAAACCGGCGTAAGACTTTCATGAATTAAGGAGAATGCGTCATGCTGTACCCAGTGATTGTTCATAAAGAACCAGCATCCGATTACGGCATCACTGTTCCGGACTTCCCCGGCGTCTTTTCTGGCGGCTCCTCGCTTGATGAAGCCCTTGCAAACGTGCAAGATGCCCTGGAAACGTACTATGAGGGAGAAGAGATTGAAAGCCTCCCCGCCCCCACGCCGCTTGATACGGTCATAGTATCCGACGCCGCGCATTCGGGCGCTGTTGTGCTGGTGGATGTTAACTTTGACTTCCTGAATACAAGGTCTGTCCCCGTCAATATCACGCTCCCCCTCTGGTTGCGGAACCGCATAGACAAGGCGGCGAAAGACGCAGGCATGAACCGCTCAAAGTATCTTGCCAAAGCTGCCCAGGCATATGGCGCATAGTCCTTGCCCGGCAGAAAATGGAGTGCCCCAGCCTATAGGGCAGCGGAAGGAAAAGGGGGCATTTTCGGGGGCATTCGTTTTGCAATATGCTATAAATACTTTATTATTACAAATAATTGATTGATGACTTCGCGTCCCATCATTTCCCAAAGTCCGCTAAGGTTCAAAAAACCAAGGCGGGCTTTGATTTTACGACGAAGCAACCATGTCCCACCTTCTCTTGGAGGGGGGGCTTTCTTATCGGGTACAAGGAGGGGCATGGACGTGCGTTGCATCGGGTGGCCACCCCGTGGTATGGGTATGATGTCACTGCCAGAATGACATGGAGCCTACAGGAGTACAAAATGCGAGCCATCCTAACCATCATCCTTTGCCTAGTCATCACAACCCCGACTTTAGCAGCCGATCACGCGCAATTCACCGCTTCCGTCATTTCTGTAGCCGATGGCGTCACCCTTACAGTACTCGCCAAAGGCATACAGCAAATAAAAATACGCCTGTACGGCATAGACTGCCCGGAAAGAGGCCGGGAATTCTGGTCACGCGCCAAGCAGGCCACGTCGGACGCGGTATTTGGCAAACTCGTGACAGTACTCCCCGTGGACACAGATAGCGATGGCCGGACGGTGGCCGTTATCTTTATGCCCGGTGGAAAGTCCCTGAATGAACATCTTGTCCGCGAAGGCCTGGCCTGGATTTATCAGCACTGCACGCAGGAAAATATATGTACGCCACTTCGCAGTCTGGAAAAAGCGGCCAAGGTGCAAAAACGTGGGATGTGGGAAGACAGAAAGAGCGTTCCGGAGGCAGAATGGATGATACTTCCAGGAGGCGGGGGGCCGACCATTCCAGGGAGCGCACCGAGATAATTGGGGGAGGCAGATAGCGAGTCTGTGGCCTGCTAAGGAATCTGCATTGCCGTGGAATCGGAGTTCCCCCTTGCCGGACAGAAAATGGACTGCCCCAGCCCATTATGTTGTATATATTTTAGCAGGTTGTTATTTGATAGGCACGCGTCCCATCAGCCCATACCATAATATCTAGCCAAGTCCCGTGAAGTCTAAGTCTAAAAAACCTCGCGGGACTTGGCTGTTATCAGAACGGTCTGTGTCTCATCATTTGAGAGGCCGCATGTATGCCTATTTCGCGAACTGGTCGTATGCTTCCAAAATACGGGAAGAATAGACTACGGCGGCCCCCGCGTTCAACGACACGGCAACGGCCAATGCCTCAAGCAGTTCGTCGCGAGATGCACCAGCTTTTACGGCCTCGGAAGTATGTATGGCAATGCAAGTATCGCAACGGGTAGTGGCCGCAACAGCTAGAGCAATAAGTTCCCTGGTTTTTTTATCCAATGCTCCCTTGGCTTCTTCCGCCTTGGCTAAGGTCCCAAGACCCTGCATAATTCCACTGTTGCCATTTGCCAAAATACCTATGGCACCACCGCCGTTCACCACAAGCGTTTTCCAGTCCTGCAACATGACCTTCCTCCCATGGTTGAAATTCCATAGCCAAAACAGATTCCCCGCTACAACAGCTTGCCGGACAGTATACGTTGCTTACAAAGCTGGTCAATAACCTGCCTGGGAAATTTTCATTTTAGCAGTGGGGTAAATTCGGGACTATTTTCGTTGACTCGAAAACGAGCAAACAAGCGTAAGCTGACCTTAACCACCTCAATAGGATTGCTCACAATCTGGATTTTTAGCCGGAATCACCTAACCTAATGCCATTGTCTATATTGTTTCGCTCAAAGTTATACATTTTGCGAAAGTGCAACTCTCATTTCTGGGGTTCAATATGGATGACGACTCTACCGAGACGCGCGCCGGCAATCTGACGCATATGGCTTTCCAATTCTGTGGCTGCTTCATGGGCTTGCAGAACATTCACATTCCCATCCAGATAGCAGTGCAGACTCAAGGAAAAACAGGGAGTACCGCGCCCCTTCTCTTCAATAAGCGTCAGCCTGTGTTTATTGGAGAGCGCAGGCAGACGCGCCATAGCCGCTGAAACGAGTTCTTCGGCCCAATCAAAATGTTCCCGTGAAATTGGCGTGAGGTTGGCTTCAGCGCCCCGCAAAGGAAAGGCCGGCTCCAGGCGAGTGACCACACGTACAAGCGAAAGTTCTTTGCGCAGGGTTTTTTCCAGGATATCCATCCGGGTATGCGCCTGTTCAAGCGTCAGCTCTGGCTGCGCCTCAACATGCAATTCCAGATGCACACCTTCCAGGTGGGAAACGAATTGAACGCTCCGTGCACAAAGTCCGTTTGCAAGCGCAAGATTGCTTATAAGGATGAGTTCTGAACGGGAAGAACCCGACGTTACAGGTTCCACATGCACCGAAACATCGGCGCCCGGCAGACGGCGTATGATGGCAGCTTCTGCCTGGTGCGCTATATGATGCGCGACGTCAAGTCCGATATCCGCGCTGACGCCAATGGCAAGATCAATAAAATGATCCGGGCCGCTGATACGGATACGCATGCGTTCCACACACACAATTCCCGGCACATCCGCAAGACATTGCAGGATATGCTGACGTTCTTCACTATGATCGTGATCCATCAAGCTGTCGATGGCATTTTTGGAAAGTGCGTAACAGGTTTTAAGTACGATGCACGCAACCATAAGAGCTGCAACAGTATCTGCATGCGCAAGCCAGGGTCGTAAAAAATGTGCAGGGGCGAGGTACTGTGACAGCCATATTGCCCCAAGTCCAACCAATACGACTAAAGAAGACCAGATATCACTGGTAAAATGCAAGGCATCCGCTTCAAGAGCTTGACTTTTATGTTTTTTCGCTACACGGCGCAACATACGGGAACGCGAGATATCGACAACAATGGAAATCGCCATGACAGCAATGGCCCACAAGGAGGGAACAACTACCGCCTCTTTGAATATCAGGCGTTGTACTGCTTCACCGATGATCCAGCCACAGGTCAAAAGCAACAGAGCGGTTTCAGCCAGAGCGGCCAGATGTTCCACTTTACCGTGACCATAAGGATGGCTTTCGTCTGCCGGGATAGCGGCAACACGGACTGCTGTAAGTGTGATCAGCGCCGCAAGGAGATCAAGTCCACTGTGCAAGGCTTCAGATAATACACCCAAGCTGTTGGTGTAAAAGCCTACAATGACCTTGAGACTGGCCAGAAGAAGGGCAGCAATCAACGACGAAAGTGCAGCATATGATTTTTCTTTGGCGGCATTGGGAAGAGCTGAAGCGACCGTCCCACAAACGAGGGATGTGGTATGCTCACATCTCCCGTTTGTGGCAGGGATTTCAGGCGCGTTCATGTCAGCTTACAGCCAATTGAACCACTTCTTCCAGCCACCTTCACGCTGTTCACGTATCTCTTTGGACTGCATCTCACGGTAACGCAGATATGCGGCGGGAGCTTTTTGTTCCGCGTGATTGTGGACTTCTTCGACATCTTTGTAGTTTTCTACAATGAAAGCATAGCGTTTCCACGCCGGACCATAGCTGCCCATGCGCCAGAACATGTCGCCAATGTACAATTCATGCTCGGCCATATAGCGGCGGCATTTGAGCATGGCCTCTTTGGAGTCTTCCACATATTCGGAATCAGGGTATGTTTCCACGAGACGCTGAAAATATTCATACGCTTCTTTGGCCTCCGTCGTGGGGCGGTCAATGGAGATAACGGCTTTTAAACTGGATTGGCCAATTTGATAAAGCACATAAGGAATAGCAGGATTGCGCGGGTGTAGTGATTCGTATTCCTTATATGCTTCCGCCGCGAGGTGGAATTCGCTGTCGAGGAAGTAGGCGTCGGCCAGCGAAAGCTCCGCCTCAATCGTATATGGACTGAAGGGGTAATTATCTTTCAGTCTTCTGTAACGGTCGGAAGCATTTGCATAATCTTTTTCGCGCATGAAATCATTGGCGCTCTCAAAAAGCTCCTGTGCCGTGTCTTCTGGAGGGGGGAGGTAAAAATAGTCGATAATCCCGCAGCCGCCAAGGAAGAAAAGACAGACAAACACAGGAAGACAGTGACGCGCAAGGGAGCTGTTATGCATGGAACTGTTCCAGATAGATAGATGCCGCATGACCGGCTGTAGCGCCATCGCCAACAGCGGTAGTCACTTGACGGCAGAGTTTGGAGCGAATATCCCCTGCGGCATATATGCCGGACAGGTTAGTCCTCATTTCCGCATCAGTACTAATAAATCCAAGTGGATCACGGGCCAGCCCGGCAGGCAGGAACTGTCCTTGAGGTTCAAAACCCACAAAGATAAATAATCCGTCAATTTTTAACTCACGTTTTTCCTGGGTCTGCACATTGCACAGGCTGAGGCTTTCAAGCACATCATCGCCATGAATGGAAGTAACTACCGTGTTTAGCACGGGTTCTATCTTATCCGCCAAGAAAAGCACTTTATCTTGATAGACTTTGTCACCGCGAAAAACGTCACGCCGATGTATCAGATAGAGCTTGCGCACAAGCTTGGCCAGATAAAGCGCTTCTTCCAAAGCGGAATTTCCTCCGCCAATAACCGCAACATCCTGATTTTTAAAAAAGTTTCCATCGCAGAGCGCACAATAAGAAATACCACGTCCAACAAGCTTTTGCTCGTTAGGCAGGCCAAGTTTACGGTGCGTGGCGCCCGAACAAATAATGACCGTCCTTGCAATGAGTTGCTCAGTCTCAAGCGTTACCGTGTGTTGTTCAGTCCCCACTTCAATTGCCGATACAGCCTGATTATACCGCTCAGGCGAATAATGGGCGAGATGCGCAAGCATTTTTTCCACAAGTTCCCAACCGTTAACACCATCTGGGAAACCGGGATAATTATCAATAGATTCGGTAAGAAGAACTTGTCCACCGGGGCTGAGTTGCTCAGCCCATGCCACTGAATAACCCGCCCGCATAAGATACAGAACGGCAGTTATCCCCGCCGGCCCGCCTCCTATCACAAGCGAATCGTATATCTTCATGCCAGGGCCTTTTGGGTCAGCATGTCTTTGATGGTGCTTTTGGTCACTGCCCCGGTGATTTGTTCAATCACTTCGCCGCCCTTAAAAATGATCAATGTGGGAATGGCTCGTATGCCGTATTTGGTGGGAGTTGCCGGGTTTTCGTCCACATTCATTTTCACTACTAATACCTTATCCGCAAATTCAGTGGCCAGCTCATCGACGATCGGACCCACAGCACGGCAAGGACCACACCAAGGCGCCCAAAAATCGACCAGAACGGGAATGGATGACTTCAACACAGTATTTTCAAAATCAGCGTCAATGATTGGGCTAGCCATGCGCGTAACTCCTTTGCTGTCATGGAGGGAGAACTTTCACCATAAACATCATGAGTGTAGTGATTATAAGGGCCTTGTGTCAAGAGGATCCATACGTTCTTGCCGGGAAAAGTCAGCAGCAGATTTTCGTTCATCGTGCCGCAGGTCATCGGGCATGCGAATGCCCTTGGGAATTGCTTCCATATTCAGATCATGGTCAAACCCGTGTCGTGCCAGCAGTTCGCCGGCATAGGCTATCATTGCGCCATTATCCGTGCATAAATGAGGCGGAGGTAGCAGAAGCCGGCCTGATCGTTCTTCGAGCAATTGCCCGACCCGCGTTCGTAACAGGCTGTTTGCTGCTACACCCCCGGCTAATACCAAGCTGTGAATATCTGGGAAACGGTCAAGAGCCCGTGCGACTTTGGTACACAAGCTCTCTGTGACAGTCAAATTTACGGAGGCGCACAGATCGCAGAGTATTTGGGAAGCGTCGCCTGAAGCAGTATTTACCAGCAAGTGCCCATCACGCGCAATCTGTGTTGCCACGGCAGTTTTTAACCCACTGAAGCTAAAATCCAAGTTGTTATTATCAAGGTACGGACGGGGAAAAAGTTTGGGGTCCCCCCTGCCCCGCCTCGCCAGCGCATCCAAGTGAACACCGCCAGGATACGGCAATCCCAGGAGCTTGGCTATCTTGTCAAAGGCTTCGCCGACTGCATCGTCCAGTCCCCGTCCCAGACGTATGAAACGCATGGGACTCTCCATAAGGTATATTTCCGTGTGGCCTCCGGAAACCAAAAGACCAAGACAAGGCCAGGGGATTGCCTCCTGCAATCCCACAGTCAACAAATGGGCATGGAGATGGTTGACGCCGACAAAACGGGCTTCAGATGCCAGAGCTAATGCCTTGGCAAACGCCACGCCTACCAGCAGACTCCCAAGCAAACCGGGACCACGCGCCACAGCGACCACATCCAGTTCGGCGGCCGTAAAATCGTTACGACTCATAAGCTGGTCATATAGAAAACCCATGAAACGGTAGTGTTCGCGTGCGGCGAGTTCTGGCACAACACCGCCGAAAAGGGCGTGCACATCCACCTGAGAGGCCAAAATGGCGTCGACGAGCGTACCGTCTCGCACGAGGGCAAGGGCGGTTTCATCGCAGGAACTTTCAATACCGAGGCAAAGCACAGGGATCAGCCATGGCTGGCGTAAATTTCCGCCACAGCGTCCACATCGTGCGACGAACCGATGAACAGCGGCACTCTGTCATGAAGTTTCTCCGGCACACGTTCAAGAATACGCTGCCTCCCATCAATGGCCTTGCCTCCTGCCTGTTCAGCGACCATGGCCAGAGGTGCCGCTTCGCACATCAAACGCAACTTGCCGCATATATTTTTTTTGTCGGGCGGGTACATAAAAATACCACCATAAAGGAGTGTCCGGTGGAAATCCGCAACAAGAGACCCCACATATCGCATGGAATATGGATGTTGACGTTCTAGCCCGGAATCTTTGAAATACTTGACACACGCTTGGGCAGCGGGATCCCAAGACGACCAATTGCCTTCATTGACGGAATAAATTTTACCTTGTTCGGGAATGCGCATGTCTTTATGGGACAGCAAGAATTCTCCCACGCTCGGATCCAGCGTGAAACCATGCACACCCTGCCCAGTGGTAAATATAAGCATGGTGGAAGGACCATAGAGAATATACCCGGCGCCAACCTGATTCGTGCCAGGTTGCAGGACTTCTTCAAGCGTCACCAGCCCCTTGGATCCCGGTGCCCGGCGTAGAATGGAAAAAATTGTGCCCACATTGATGTTGACGTCAATGTTACTTGAGCCATCCAGAGGGTCGAATATCAGAATGTAATCACCTTGCGGCAATTCTTCCGAGACGTGGATGAGTTCGGCATTTTCCTCAGAACCCATGGCGCAGATGACGCCGGAACGAGCCATGCGGTAAATCAAAACATGATTGGCAAATTCATCCAACTTTTGGACGTTTTCGCCCTGAATATTCACTTCTCCAGTTCCGCCGAGCACATCCAGCAGACCAGCCTTGCTCACGCTCCGGGCAATAATTTTTGCAGAAAGAATGAGATCGTAGAGCAATGTGGTAAACTGGCCTGTAGCGCGCGGCGAAAGACGCTCTTCCATCAACAGATGTTCAGTGACAGTAACTTCAGGCAT
>WRKB01000279.1 GCA_009778295.1 Betaproteobacteria bacterium
CCGGCCACCAGGCTGTCGCCCTGCTGCATGCCCACGGGTGCCAAGATGTAACGCTTTTCCCCATCCGCATAGTGCAAAAGCGCAATGCGTGCGGTGCGGTTGGGGTCATATTCAATATGCGCTACAACGGCGGGGACGCCAAGTTTGTCGCGTTTAAAATCAATAATGCGGTACAACCGTTTGGCTCCGCCCCCGCGTCGGCGACTGGTGACGCTTCCGTGGTGGTTACGACCGCTTTTGCGGGTGAGGCCTTCGGTCAAAGACTTTTCCGGTCTGCTGCGGGTTATTTCCTCAAAGTCGGCAACCGTCTGAAAACGGCGCCCAGCCGAGGTAGGTTTGAGCTTACGCACAGCCATTGTCTTACACTCCCTCAAAGAACTCTATTTTATCACCCTGGGCCAGCGTCACATACGCCTTTTTACAACCGGGCGCGCGTCCAACCACACGGCCTTGACGCTTACGGTTCACAGCGGCTTTGTTGACCACGTTAACGGCCTCCACCTTGACATCAAAGGCTTTTTCCACTGCGCGCTTGATCTCAATCTTGTTGGCCGCCGGGTGCACAAAAAACGTCACCTGCCGTCCGGCATCCTTAACGGTGCTGGTTTTTTCAGTAAGCAGGGGCTTGATGAGAACCTGGGTGTATTCCATGACCGTCCCTCTACTTTGCGGCAAAGCGGGCCTGGATAGGCTCCACAGCGTCTTGCAGCAGCACAAGCTGCTTGTGTTTCAAAATATCGTACACGTTCAAGCCTTCAGCGGTGATCAATGTAATGCCGGGGATGTTGCGCGCGGAGCGCACGAGCGTTTCCTGCACGCCACCCGCTACAACGAGCGCCTTTTCAAGACCAAGTGCATCTGCGACCTTGACAAAATGCCTGGTTTTGGCTTCAGGCAACTCAATGCCTTTGACCACCATCAACGCATCCCCCGCAAGACGGCTGGACAGGGCCATCTTCATGGCCAACGCACGCACCTTGGCGTTTACCTTGAAAGAATAATCCCGCGGCTGGGGGCCGAAGATAATCGCTCCACCGCGCCAAATAGGCGAACGGTTGGAACCTGAGCGGGCACGGCCAGAGCCTTTTTGTCGCCAGGGCTTCGCCCCGCCGCCGCTCACCCGGGCGCGCGTTTTGACGGCATGAGTGCCCGCGCGCTTCGCGGCAAGCTGGGCTCGCGCTACCAGGTTCAAAATTTCAGGCCTCACTTCCACCTCAAAAACATCGGAGGCCAAGGTTACTTCCCCGGTTTCCTTTTTGTCCTGATCATATACTTTCACAACAGCCATTGTCGGTTCCTTTTACATATCTCCGCAACACTCCCGGGTCTTCCCGGAGACAACACGGAAAATTCGGCCCGCCTACTTGCGGACCATCACCAGACCGTTTTTCGGTCCAGGCACGCAGCCTCTCACCAGGATGACGTTGTCTTCCGGGCGCACAGCCACAACCAGAAGGCTCGGCTGGGTAACGCGCTCATGGCCCCAGTGGCCTGCCATCTTCTTGCCTTTCATGACCTTCCCGGGCTCAGTGTTATGTCCGATGGATCCTCCTGAACGATGTACCTTTTCACAGCCGTGCGTGTCTTTCGAGCCGCCGAAGTTCCAACGGCGCATAACGCCCTGATAGCCCTTGCCGATGCTGGTGCCGGTTATACGCACAACATCACCCACGGCAAAACTTTCCACCGTCACTTTTTCGCCGACGGACAAAGCTGCGGGCGCCACCAGCCTGACTTCGCGCAGGGTGCGGTATAGGCCGTTGCCAGCTTTGGCAAGATGGCCCCTCATGGCCTTACCGACATTTTTCGCCTTCGCCGTGTCAAACGCCAGTTGGACGGCGCTGTAGCCATCTTTTTCCAGCGTCTTTACCTGCGTAACCGGGCAGGGGCCAGCCTGAATAACCGTAACAACCACAGCGGAACCATCGCTGTTGAAAACGCGGGTCATCCCCAGCTTACGGCCTAAAATTCCCATCGTATCAACCATAATGTCCCTCACTAAAGCTTGATTTCCACGTCCACGCCCGCAGGAAGCGAAAGCTTGCCGAGCGCGTCCACGGTCTGCTGTGTGGGTTCAAGAATATCCATAAGCCGCTTATGAATGCGCATCTCAAACTGCTCACGGGACTTTTTGTCCACATGTACCGAGCGGTTGATGGTGTATTTGTGGATATTGGTGGGCAGCGGAATGGGGCCTGCCACACCCGCGCCCGTGTTGCGTGCCGTGTCTACGATTTCCGAAACCGCTTTATCCAGAATGCGGTAATCATAGGCCTTAAGCTTGATCCGAATGCGATCGCTGCTAACTGTCGTCATGGTTGCCTACTCCGTTTTGCAAACACCTCCCGCGCAACGCGCGGGATCCTCGCAGGGTGAAGCCGGGCATCATACCGCAGCTTCCAGTCCCGCCGGAACCGGCATTCAGGGGGCGCGCTTTGCGCCGCATCGCTTTCGGAGGATGACAGACACCGGACAGGCGTAGCGCTTCCGCTGCAATGCTTTCCCGTGCGCCAGCCCGGCTTTCCGGTCAAAGAATCCGACCGGAGAGTGGTTCCGCAGGGTTACCAAATGGGGCTTTTCACCCGAATTGAAAGCGCGTGGCCTTTTGCTTTGCGCTTTCACCTTGCAGCCCGGGGCCGCCTGGCAAGGCGGAGATCCTTAAATGGGCTGGAACGGCTCGACATCTTTCGGCATTTGTAACGCCTGCGAGTGTCAACGCCAGACCTGAGTGAGGTCCGGCACAACAGGACGGGCTCAACCCGTCCTTCCCTGCCGTCCAGGGAGGCGCCGAGAAACCAGCGCGGAAGCGGGATATACACCCCTTATAGGTCCGCGTCAAGTATTTTCCTTTTTTCCAGTAAGATTTTTACTGAACCGCCCCGTTTTTTTTCCGCATCGGACGGTGGACAGAGGAGGCGCATACAATCTCGTTGAACGCGGAAGGTCGCGCAGTCGCTTCGGTCTGCAGTCGCGTGTTTTTCACAACATACTCAACCTTCGCTTCATACGCCCTTGCCTTGAGAACGGCCACCCGGGCCTGACGACGCTTCACGCGTAACGCGTGCGCTTCGTGCCCTATGGCAGCCGAAAAAGGCATCGGCAGCAGGAATATAATGGGACAGCGTCTCATGCATTTCTCCGATCATCGCGCACCGCTCGGGAAAAGCACCACCCCTATGGTTTTTAAGATAATCTTGAAGTCCAGAATGAGCGACATATTTTTAACATAATAGAGGTCATACTCCAGCTTGCGGCGCGCATCCTCTTCAGAGGCGCCGTAGGGATAGCACACCTGAGCCCAGCCGGTGACGCCCGGTTTGACGGAGTGGCGCAAAGCGTAAAAAGGGATAGTCTCCTTCAGCCGGGACACAAACTCCGGACGTTCCGGACGCGGCCCGATAAGACTCATATTGCCTTTGAACACGTCCCACAACTGGGGCAGTTCGTCAATCCGCACCTTGCGTATGAACCGTCCGACGCGTGTGACGCGGTCATCGTTCTTTTTTGCCCAGACAGCCCCGTCTTTTTCCGCATCCACGCGCATGGAGCGGAATTTATGCACGTAAAATTCTTTCTCGTGCAGCCCCACGCGCCGTTGCCGGTAAATAAGCGGCCCACGCGACTCAAACACTATGGCAATGGCGGTGATGAGCATAATCGGCGAGGTCAACACAAGAAGTCCCAGCGAAATAAACAAATCCATCGCCCGTTTGAGCCGCCGGAGCGAGCCATGCGTATTCAAAGAAAAGCCGTCCTCTTGCAACAACCATTCCTCGGTGATCTGGGAAAGCGGCAAGCGGCTGACCATATGCTCATAAAAGGAACGGATATCTACGACCATGGCGCCGCGCAGCTTGGCCAGCAACAATTCATGGGCGATATCGGCGTCGATCGGGGCGTCCGGCAGGAGCAAAATCATGGTGGCCTGTTTTTCTTCAGCCACCTGCACCGCGAGAAAGGAAGGGCCGAGGCAGGGGCCGGCATCACTGTCAAAGCCGGCTTCGCCCACATATCCCAGGATTGTGGCGCGCGGCATGGATTCGGCCAACAGCGCGCGCACTTTTCCAGCCTTGTCCGTGCCCACGAACAGAACACGTAAAGGATGGGTAAGCTGATCCACATTCCTGTAGTAAAACAACCGCCAACCCAGACAGAATATAAAGGAAAAACTAAATACTACCAACAGGGTATCGCGATCAAACCGGTAGTGATCCAGCGAATAGGATGCAACCGCCGAACCGAGGATGGCCAGCACGCAGGCCATGCCAAGCCGGATGGCAGTATCGCGGATGTCTTCTTCGCCCAGCTTGTAGGCATCCAGAATGTACAAAAAAAGCAGATAAAAGAAGAGCGTAAAGGTCGAAGCACCGGTGTAGTCTGTAAAAATGAACAACTCCGGCAGAATAGTGAAGAATTCCGCCACAAGAAGCGCCCCGAGGATGCACAGGGCATCCAACATTTGCAACAGGGCTTTGCGGTATCTGGTGATCACACGAGGCTCCTTATTTACTGGAAGAGATCAGGGACACAGGCCCATAACGCGCATTATGTGCACGGCCACCTTGTGCGCGTCGAATTCTTCCACCGCTATGTTGCGGCTTGCCGCGCCCATGGAGGCGATGTCCTCCTGGTGGAGGATAAAGTACTCCATGGCCTCAGCCAGAGATAGAGGGTCGCGCGGAAGGGCCAGGTATCCGTTCACTCCACTGGATACCACTTCGCGACAACCCGGCACATCGGTAACGACGGCGGGACGGCCCATGCTCATGGCCTCCATGACGGAACAGGGTGTTCCTTCCCTCCAGGAGGGCAACACGATGATACTGGCGGCGGCAAGATAGGAGCGCACATCCTCGGTCTGCCCAAGGTATTCGATGATGCCTTCGCGCTCCCATTCCAGCACGCTTTCCAACGGCACGGAACCGCGCCCCTGCTCAGACGGGCCGAGCAATTGAAAACGGACGCCCGGATAACTTGCTTTCAGTATACGCGCGGCCCCTGCATACTCATGCAGGCCCTTTGCCTCCAAAAGACGCCCCACCAGGAGAAAAACGGGAGCGTCAGGCGGAAGGGGCGTGGGAGCAAAATGCGCGGTATCCACACCAGTGCCCCGGGTCAACACCGCCCGGTGCGCAGGGGTCACAATCCCGGATTTTTCAAAAACTTCCTGGTCCTCACGGTTCTGAAAAAAGACCGCCGCCGCTCCGCGCAGGGCCAGGCGGTATAATAAGGCCGCCAGAGCCGTCAGGACTTTTTTGCTGGCGCTATCGGCTTCAAACATATAGCCGAGCCCGGTGATGGCCGCGAAACGGCAGCGCACGCCGGCGAATCTGGCGGCAAGGCATCCATAAATCACGGGTTTGATAGTGTAGCAGAATAGCATGTCGGGTTTTTCACGGCGAAAAAGCCGGTACAAGGCCGCCAAGGTGCCCATATCGCGCACGGGATTCAGTCCTTTGCGATCCAGCGGATAATGGAACAGCGCAACGCCCATAGCCCGGATGGCGGTATCGGCGTCTGCATCTCCCGCAGGCACGAAAACGCTCACCCGATGGCCCGCAACACGCAGGTTTTCCACAAGCACGCGCCAAAAATTCACAACTCCGCGGGAAGTATTGCCAAGTAAGACAATATGCATAGGCTTTACGTCCATTATAAAGCATTGTACGGCGGACAGCACCCGCTTGCGACAAGCTGCGGCAACGGCCTGCTGAGCAGTTGAATCTTTTCAAAGGGGAACTAGGGACTGTCTCCAAATAAAAAATTTCGTATCAACGGCAAGGAAAGTGGTCATTTTTGCAAAGGGAATATACCCATGGTTCTCGACCGGAGGAAAAAAAGGCCACTTGACGCAGTACTCGGACGCAAGATGTATTTAGAGCCTCCCTACTCTAGACGCGCCGGAAGCGTCCCTCTTCCCAAGTTATTCCCAAATGATACTGCACAAAGGCATCGACAACACGGCCACACTGGCGGCGTTCAGCAGGATCCAAGTGTGCAGCATCCCACAGAAGCGGCGCACTGTTTTGTACTTTACGCAGAAAAACCAGACTCGCCAAAGCCAGATCCAGCGTGTAACGCCCCGTAGTACGGCAGTCCCGGCAGAGTAATCCTCCTTGATCCAGAAGGAATTGCCAGTTCTCTCCCTCCCGTGCCTGACGCCCGCACCGGACGCAGCCGTGCAGGAAGGGGGCAAACCCCTGATCAGAGGCTATGCGCAAGCGGAACAGCAACGCCAGAAGCGAGGAAGGGGGAGAATCTTGCTCAAGAAGAGCCAGAATATCCTCAGCCAACGAGAAAGCTCCGCGCGCCTCTTCACCCTGTACGCCCAGCACCTCCAGAAAACGCAGGCAATTCATGGCCAAACCCAGGCGGTGTCCGTCCGTGCGCAGACGGCGCAGCCCCTGGAGCAGCGAAGCTTCCTGCAAAGCCAGATAGCCGGCGAGACGCGTATTTTTTACCCGGCACATGATGCTGTTGCCGATATCCAGACAACCGCAGAAACGTTTCCGGCTCCGGCTGCCCCCGAAAGCAAAGGCCGTCAGCACACCTTGCCGCCGCGTCAGCAAACGCACCCACATGTCTGCTTCCCGAAAACGCCCCACATGGAGCACCAAAGCTTTATCCGTCCATTCCATAGCATTGACTTGCAAAAAGTTATCGGGGCGAAAGCGGGCACGGGAGCTACGGATTGCCGGGGAAGGTCAGCGTCTTGACTTGCCCTGCGTCTCCCGGTGGCTCCTGATCCCGGCCATCCAGGCGAATCCTTACGCCCCCGGCATTTCCGAGCTTGAGCGTCAGTTTTTTGCTGAAGGTCAAAGCAAAGGTATCGCCTTTGCGTAAGGAAAACTCACGGGTATTCGTGTCGTCGGCATTGGAATGCACCCAGCATTCCGCAAGGGCGATGATGATAAGCTGGTGTGGGCCGGCGGAAGAACCTGCGGATAAAGACGTTGTCTGCGGCACTGCGACGGGAACATTTTCCGCTTCCGTCCGGCGGCTGTCCGCTGGAACAGCCGGGGAGCCGGACTGGCCCGGTGCGGCAGGCACCACAGCAGCCGGAGACGGACTTACGCCCGACGGCGGACTTGTCTGCCGGCCCGCTACCCGGTTTTCACTTTCCGGCGGCAGGGCACCCTTCACCTGCGCCGCCGGAGGCGGGATTTCACTTTTGGCGGGGACGGCCATCTTGGTCTTTGGGGATGCCCCAGAAGGCAAACGCAAATCCAGGTCGCGGAAAAACCAAAATCCACCCGTAGCAGCCAGAAGAATCAGCACCAGGCTGAAAAATACCGCAAAGCGGCCTTTTCCGCTGTTTTCTCTTTCCGCTATGGGTTCATAGAGAACGGAAGATTGATGGAGATCACCGGGCCACCCATCTTCTATGCCGACATGAACCAGTCCCGGCTCCAGTTCAAGCAGCGCTCCGTAAGCTTTCACAAAACCGCGGGCATACGCGGCCTGGGGCAATACCTCAATATCCGCCTGTTCTATGGCGCGCACGACACGAGGCATAAGCTTCAGGCGGCCAGCCACTTCTTCAACGCTCAAGCCGCGCCGTTCGCGTTCCTGACGAAGAATATGTCCCAGTTCTTCAAAGCTCATTCCGTTGGCGCATCCCTGGAGCATTTTCATTACTGGCTGCGGGAAATCATATTTTCCGCATCGCTGAAGGCAAAACACGATTTCCGGTTCGCTCCGCCGCCTGCTACGGCGCGACCGGATCGCGCCTGCCGGGTGCTCGGAGCTTGCAATATCCCTGCTCCGGTCAATATATCAATCAAAATTGCGTTTGGAGTGAGCGTTGCCTACATGCCTTTAATAGTCACAATGGCACGGCTACGCAGCCCTTGCGTATATTCCTCAAAACGAGCCTTCAACAGAGGTTCGCGTAAAATAGCTTCAATTTCCGGCGTTGCTTCCGCCAAAGTGCTCATCTTGTCGCCACCGACTTTTTCCAGAAGTTTAATTTGGGCTTTTATCTGGTACTGTTCGTGCGGGATAATAAAAATATCGCTGACATCGCCGGGATTCATGGCAGAGACGCGTTCCCGCCAGTCCGGCGACATCTCTTTCCAGCGAGCAGGCGCCAGCGCCCCATCATTTTTCTTGGTGGCAGGATCTGCCGAATACTGACGAACCGCCTCCTCAAAGCTCAGCTTGCCTGACTTGATGCGTTGCGCAACAGCGTCGCCATCAATATTGGGGGGGTACACGATGATAGCCATGCGCACTTCCGAGATCGCCTTGAACGATTCCTTATGCTCCTCATAATATTTGGCAATCTCCTCCTTGGAGAGAACGATTTTGCGGGCGACCATGCCCGACACCAGCCGCTGGCGCAACAGATTCCTGCGAATTTTTTCACGCAGGCTCTTCATGTCCATACCTTCCTGCTTGAGCTGCTTTTCAAGCTCTTCGGGGGCCAATTTCCGCTGCTGCATGAGATGGGTTACTTCTTTATCCACCTCGCTTTCCGGCAGTTCCGTCTTCAAGCGCACAGCTTCCTGATACAGGAGGATATCGTTAATTTGGGCGTCAAGCGCCTCTTTATAGATTGCATCAATCTGGGCGCGCTGTTCAGGATTGTTCGGGTTGAGCCTGCGCCGCATGATTTCCGTCTGGGCCATTCTTTCGACATCAAGGGTGGTAATTCGTTCTCCATTGACCACGGCCACAATTTTACCCACTGTCGCTGAGGGAACAGCTTCTTCGGGCACGGATGCCGGCACAAGGGGCCGAATATTGCCGCCCCGGGACGCGGCGTAGGCGGACTCTGCCATACATATACCCAGCAACAACAACAAAATACACTTTTTCAATCTGGCATCCTTACATTACCCCTACCTGCAGGCAAGGGCAGTTAATCAAAGACAATTGTAATCTTTTATCGTTGAATACAAAAATTTGCAATGTGGCGGAACGGCGGGGAGTGCTTCATTTTCCCTCCGATCCGGCAGAAACGGGATGTTCCTGCAGATAAACCGACACGCGAATATCGGCCTTTCGGACAGCCTGCTCTCTCCAGATCGCATATTTTTCCTCTACCTTCTCCTCAACGAGCGCCCGCTCAATAAGAGGATAGGCCTCAATGATACTCATACGGTTTGCGGGGACATCCTCCAACACCTGCACCGCCTGATACTGAAATTGCATTTTTCTGACCGGGCTTATATCGCCGGCTTTGAGGGTTTCAACATCCTTACGCCATTCCTCGGGCACGGATACTTTGAGCATCACCGTTTTCTGCTCCAGAATCCCCGGCGGAAGGGAAGCGCCTGACGCTTCCAGCAAAGCCGCACGGGCTATTTCCACCTGGTCTTGCGTCTCTCCCGAAATAATCCGCAGATACAAAGACGCCGGGTAGGAAAAATCCTGCTCATGCTGCGCATAGTATGCCTGTATTTCTTCCAGAGAAGGTTCGACACCCCGGGAAAGTATTTTTTCCGCGAAAAGCTCAAGGGCAAGCTGGTTATGCAGAAATTCGCGCCAAGTCTGGATGTCCATTTGCCCTTCCAGCAAAGACTGTTCGAACTCTCCTCCCGGATAATCGGCACGGATGCGCGCTTCTTCCGTACGCATCCGCTCGGGGGGCACATCCTGGCCGATTTTGCGTAATTCCTGCAACACAAGACTATGAATAATCAACGAAGCCAAGGTGATACCGTATTGTT
>WRKB01000280.1 GCA_009778295.1 Betaproteobacteria bacterium
TTCATCATCCTGCCGAGGCGGAACAAAGGGCTGCTGCGGACCTTTCCCAGATAACGAAGCCGTTCCGCAAATGCTATGAGCGACCGCAACATGTCTAAAACAGAAGGCCTCGCGTCCGCTTCCCAAGATTTCATCCGTACACGCATCGGGGCCGATACCGCCTCCGGACGCTATGAGGGCCGTGTCCATACGCGTTTTCCCCCTGAGCCGAACGGATATCTGCACATCGGGCATGCGAAGTCAATCTGCCTGAATTTTGGTCTGGCACACGAATTTGGCGGCAAGACCAATCTGCGTTTTGATGACACCAACCCTACCAGAGAAGAACGGGAATACGTCGATTCCATCCGCCGGGACACGCGCTGGCTGGGCGGCGAATGGGGGGAGCGGGAGTTTTATGCCTCCAACTATTTCGAACAGCTTTATCAGTTTGCACAACAGCTTATTCTAGCGGGTAAGGCGTATGTAGATAGTTTGAATGCTGATGAAATTCGCGAATACCGGGGTACGCTGACAAAGCCCGGCAAAGAAAGCCCATACCGCAACCGTTCGATTGAGGAGAATCTGAATCTGTTCAAACGGATGCGGGCCGGAGAATTCAAGGATGGCGAGCACGTGCTGCGCGCCAAAATCGACATGGCTGCACCCAATATGGTTATGCGAGATCCCGCGCTGTACCGTATCCGTCATGTGCGTCACCATCGCACGGGCGAAACGTGGTGCATCTATCCCATGTACGACTATGCGCATTGTATTTCCGACTCACTGGAGCACATCACGCATTCTCTTTGCACGCTGGAGTTCGAAAACAATCGCGAACTGTATGATTGGGTGCTGGACGCGTTGAATCTGTATCACCCACAGCAGATAGAATTTGCGCGCCTGAGCCTGACCTATACCGTGCTGTCCAAGCGTAAACTTATCCAGCTTGTGCAGGGGGGATATGTGAACGGTTGGGACGACCCGCGCCTGCCTACCCTGTGCGGTCTGCGCAGACGCGGGTGCCCTCCGGAGGCGCTACGGGAGTTTTGTGCGCGCATCGGGGTGGCCAGGGCCGATTCCACTGTGGACTACAGCCTGTTGGAATTCTGCATGCGCGAATATCTGAACGCCGCCACCCCTCGCGTCATGGCCGTGTTGGACCCGATCAAAGTGCTTATCGAAAACTATCCGGAAGGGCAGGTAGAAATGTTCGATATGCCTTTTCACCCCGAAGATCCGAGCTTCGGTTCGCGCCAAGTGCCTTTCGCGCGGGAAGTGTACATTGAACGGGAAGACTTTGCCGAAGTGCCTCCGCCAAAATTTCATCGTCTCTCTCCCGGCAGGGAGGTGCGGTTGCGCTACGCGTATTTTATCATTTGCAAAGAGGTGATCCATGATGAGGACGGGAACGTCACGGAACTGCGCTGTAAATACGATCCGGCTTCGCGCGGCGGTGCCAGCCCGGATGGACGCAAGGTGAAGGGAACTCTGCACTGGGTGGCGTCAAAAACAGCCCTGACCGTGGAAGCGCGGCTGTACGAGCATCTTTTCAAGGTGGAACATCCCGGTGCGGAAGAAGATTTTCTAAGCTGTCTGAATCCGGATTCGTTACGCACGGTGACAGCCGTTCTGGAACCCGCCATGGCCGGCCTGAAAGTGGGAGAGCGCGTACAGTTCGAGCGGATCGGGTATTTCTGCGTGGATGAGGACAGCACGCCCGGCAGATTGGTGTTCAACCGTACTGTGGCGTTGAAAGACCCTTGGGTGAGACAGCAACAGCGCATTGTAACGTGATGCGCCGTCCACAGGCGGGCAGGCAAGTCGCTTTCTCAATCAAAATTGCAGGACACAGTTCTGATTGAAAGAACAAATAAAATCAGCGCTGCTGTCTGCGTCGCGCCACCCGCTCTTGCATCAGAAATTGTCCGGTGACGGAATTCGGATCCGTGATGATGGCTTCAGGGGTGCCTTGTGCAACGATGCATCCGCCGTTTTTTCCGCCGCCGGGGCCAAGGTCGATGACGTGATCCGCGGCAAGGATGACATCGGTGTTGTGCTCAATGACCACAACGGTGGCGCCCTTGTCCACAAGTTTGTGCAGCACGCTGATCAGCTTGCCTACTTCGTGCATGTGCAGGCCCGTGGTCGGCTCGTCCAAGATATACAGCGCGCCGGGCAGAGAGCGTTTGCCGAGTTCCCGCGAAATTTTGATGCGTTGCGCTTCGCCGCCGGAAAGAGTGGTTGCGGGCTGTCCGAGGCGCAGGTAGCCGAGTCCCACATCTTCCAGCACCGACAGACGGCGTTCCAGGACGGGATAGGCATTGAAAAAAGCGCGGGCGCGGCTTACGGGCAGATCCAGCACTTCGGCGATGTTCAACCCCTTGTAACGGACTTCCAGGGTTTCATGGTTGTAGCGGCGGCCTTTGCAGACCTCGCAGCTTACGTATACGTCGGGCAGAAAGTGCATTTCCACGCGGAGCTGTCCGTCTCCGCCGCAGGTTTCGCAGCGTCCGCCGCGCACGTTGAAGCTGAAGCGTCCGCTCTTGTACCCGCGTTTGCGGGCATCCGGGGTCATGGCAAAAATATTGCGGATTTCATCGAACACCTTCGTGTAGGTGGCTGGATTCGAGCGCGGGGTTCGACCGATAGGACTTTGGTCAATGGCAATGAGGCGTTCGATGGCTTTGTGCCCCTCAAGACCCGTGATAGCGCCAGGCTGATCGACGCGCATCCCGAGTGCCAGAGCCAGATGCTTATACAACGTATCCACCACCAGAGAGCTTTTTCCGGAGCCGGAAACTCCAGTTACGCAAGTCAGCACACCCAAGGGGATGCGGCAATCAAGAGTGCGCAGATTATGGGTTGTCACCCCCCGCAACACCAGTTCGCCTTGGGCTTGGCGGCGTTCGTCCGGCAGGGGGATGCTCATATCCCCTCGCAGGTATTTGGCGGTCAGTGTTTGCCCTTCTGCCAGCAAGCCGCCCGGGCTTCCTTGGAACATCAGCTCACCGCCGTGCTCGCCGGATCCCGGCCCCAGCTCGATCAGCTCATCCGCCGCGCAGATGGTGGCTTCGTCATGTTCCACGACCAGGACGGTATTCCCCCGGGCCTGAAGATTGCGCAGTGTACCGATCAGTCGTTTGTTATCGCGTGGGTGCAGACCTATGGATGGTTCATCCAGTACATAGGTCACCCCCACAAGACCGGAACCGAGTTGCGACGCTAGGCGGATGCGTTGAGCTTCGCCACCGGACAGCGTGGACATGGCTCTGCCCAGAGAGATATACTCCAGCCCCACATTGACCATAAATGCCAAGCGGTGGGTAAGCTCTTTCAACAGGGGGTCGGCTATATACGCCCGCTTACCCTTGAAGTCTTGTCCGGCAAGCCAGTCCAGAGCGTGTTCCACTGGCATGGAACAAAACTGGTGGATATTGCAATCTCCGACGCGCACAGACAGGCTTTCCGGACGCAGGCGGGCGCCATTGCAATCCGGGCAGTCCGTGGATTGCCGATAGCGCGACAACAGCTCACGCCACGCATCGCCGTACTGCATGCCCTGCTCCAGAATGGGAATGACTCCGGCCCAGCGCCGGTTCGAAATACGCACATCCGTCCTGTGCATCTGCACTGAGCCGCCGAGCATATTGCGGCGCAGGCCGCTGGCCGGATGCTGCGGCCTGCCGGCTTCATCCTCCCCGTGGAAAAGCGCATTCCGGGCGTCCTGGGAAAGAGCCGCCAACGGGCTTGAGAGCGTGAAATTCCAGCGTACCCCCAGCGCGCGGAGTGCTTCGCTGTAGCGGGCAAAAATTTTCGGATTGCCCCACGGCAAAAGCGCGGCCTTGTCAAGGGAAAGCCCTTTGTTCGGAGCGATGAGCAGCGGTTCGAAATAGTCTATGCTGCCGAGGCCAGCGCAGCGCGGACAAGCGCCCTGCGGACTGTTGAAGGAAAAGAGCTGGGGGTTCAGGTTCGGCAGGCTGATGCGGCAGTCCGGACAGGCGGCCTCGGTGGAATGGATCTGCTCCCCGGCCAGATCCCCGTCCGGGATATACACGGCAAGCCGGCCTTCGCCATAGCGCAGGGCCAGTTCCACGGAATCTGCGAGGCGTCCGCGCATGCCTTCCTTGACCACCAGGCGATCTACGACCAGATCAATGGTATGGCGTTTGTTTTTTTCGAGCTCCGGCACATCGTCGATGCCCAGAACTTTTCCGTTGACGCGCACGCGCACGAAACCCTCGACCTTGAGCTTTTTAAAGCGATCGGCATGGGTGCCTTTTTGGCGTTCGACTAGCGGTGCCATGAGCAGAAAGCGCGTTCCTTCGGGCAGCGCCAGGATGTCGGCGATAATTTCATCCGCCGCGCGTGCTTCGATGGCTTTGCCACACCGTGGGCAGTACATGTTTCCCAGGCGGGCGTAAAAAACACGCAGAAAATCATGAATTTCCGTGACAGTGCCAACTGTGGAGCGCGGATTGCGCGCTTGGGACTGCTGTTCCAATGAAATGGCGGGAGAAAGTCCCTCGATCAGATCCACGGCGGGTTTGTCCATTTTGGGCAGGAATTGGCGGGCGTAGGCTGAAAGGGATTCTACGTAGCGGCGCTGGCCTTCGGCATAGATGATATCAAAGGCCAGCGTAGATTTACCGGATCCGGAAGGCCCGCAGATCACCACCAGCTCGTTGCGCGGAATGTCCAGGTTCAGGTTTTTCAGATTGTGCTGGCGCGCACCTTCAATATGAATGCAGGAGTGGATGTCGCCCATAAAATACCTTAGGATTTTGCAGTGCTTCGCATGTCTTCCAGAAAGGCATCCACAAGGCCGCGTGAAGCTGTAACCATCTCTTCAAGCATGTGGGGTGCCGGGTGTCGCAGGTGGATGCCGCAGACAATGCATACGGTAATATTGAGGGTCCCTGCAACTTTCAAGGCAAGTTCCCTGGCCAGGATGTCTTCTTGGTGCCCCAGCAGTGTAATGACGGAAGCTGTGGCGCTCGTGCGCGCCGGGTCGGCCAGACTCGGGCGCGGCTGCGCTACGGCGGCGGCGCCTATATGCTCTTCCTCGCCTCCGGAAAGGGTCAGACAAAGATCCTCTCCCATGCGTACACAACACAAGCGCAGGGGATACCCCGCGGCTGTCGTGCTGAGTTCCTTCATAGTTTTTTCCATCCTTATCTCTTTGTCGAAAAACGCTGTTTTCGGCGCGTTCCTCCACCTATTGCCGCGCGGCGCGCTCGCGTCTGCCGGGATTTGGAACATTCAATGCTTGATGTCCCACTGTGCCGAACCTGCAAGCAGGGAATGCTTTTTTGCTTCTGTGATGCATACCGGTATAAGCGCGCCAAGCTTTCCATTCCCGGCGGGCAGAGTGATGTTTACGGGTACGCCGTAGGGATCGCGTCCCTGCCATGCTTCCCCTGAACTGGAAGCTTTGCGGCTGGCGCCTTCGAGCAGCAACAGGCTGTGGTCGCCGATCCGTTTTTGCAGCCAGACTGCAGAAAGCCGCTCTTGCAGGGCTTGCAGGCGCGCCAGGCGTTCCAGCTTGAGCTTTGCATCCAGTTTGTCCGGCAGCCGCTCTGCCGCCGTGCCGGGGCGGTCGGAATAGCAAAAGGAAAAACTGGACATAAAGCGAACTTCTTCCATGATGTTGAGCGTATCCTGAAAATCTTCCTCGTCTTCGCCGGGAAAGCCTACGATGATATCCGTGGAAAAGGCCATATCCGGACGCGCAGCACGCAGTTGCCGGATGAGTTCAAGGTAATGCGCTCGGTTGTATTTACGTCTCATTCGTTCAAGCACCCGATCGGAACCGGCTTGCAGGGGCAGGTGCAGGCGTGGGCAGAGCTGTTCAAGTTCCCCGAAGGCGCGGACGAGTTGCGGGGAGACATCCTTGGGATGCGGGGTGACAAAACGCAGGCGCGCCAAGCCGGGGAGCGCGGCAACGCGGCGCAGCAGCTCGGCGAAGCCGGCATCGTCACCCGTTACATCCAGACCGAAGGCGTTCACATTTTGGCCGAGCAGGGTGATCTCTTTGGCTCCCGCTTCCAGCCAGGCGCGGCATTCGGTAAGCACTGCTTCGGCAGAACGTGATTTGGGTTTGCCGCGCGTTGAGGGCACGATGCAATATGAGCAGAAATTGTCGCAGCCCTGCATAATGTTCACAAAGGCCACGGGTGTTGCCGGTTGGTTGTTCGGAGTAATTTTTAGCGGGCGCTCAATATAGCTGTCTGAGAAATCCACAAAGCACAGGCGCAGACCAGGTTCGGCACGCAGGCGTTCAATGGCGTCCGGAGCAAAGACGAGGCCATCGCTGCCCAGCACGAGGCGCACTTGGGGAAAGCTGTCGAAGATGCGTTCGCCGAACTGTTGGGCCACGCAGCCCGCAAGGACGACAAAGCTTTTGGTATTGTGGCGCGTGGCTTGGGCGATGCGCCCCAAGGAACTGTAGACCTTCTGCTCCGGCTTTTCCCGTACCGAACAGGTATTGAGGATGACAAGCTCCGCCTCTTCAAGCGGAGACTGGACAAAGCCGCGTTGGAGCAGCGTTCTGGCGAGCCAGTCCGAATCGTTGACATTCATCTGGCAGCCGAAGGTCATGGTATGGAAAGTGGGGCGCATGGTTGATGGACGCGTGTCGGGGCGGCGTTATTGTTCGATGCCGGAGTCGCCCTCGTAGATGAGCGGGGCGGAGCCTTCTTCCATATCCAGCATGTCCAGCTTGTCTTGCAGCCATTCCAGCACGGCGCGGGCGGTATGGTAGTTCAGGATGACGCGGGAGTGAATGGTGCGGGTGACGGTGCGCATCTCTTCGTCATGGGGGACTATTTCATGGCCGAAGCTGCCATCGGGCGCGACAAGACGCTCAGAATACGGGGGCATTTTATCGCTTTCGAGGTAGAAGCTCACCTCAATTTCCCCTTGGGGATTGATGCCGCCCCAAACGCCATGGGCGTACTGGATGCGGGTGTCGGGATCCTGTTGGTATTCATAACGGATCTTGCCGGGAAGATTATTATCATCGTTTTTGTCCATGTGCGCTCCTTGGTGCGCGGATATGCGATGTGTCGGAGTTGTCCCGCGGGACAGTCGGGACGCTGTCCATGCGCAGTCAGATCGTGCGGCTCAACACGGTCCCGGTGGTATGCTCCGGTGCGCGCGCGTTATGCAGGCGCGCCCAGTCCTGCATGGCCGTTTCGCGGGCGCGGGTCATTCGCGTACTTGTCTGCATGTCGCCGATCAGCAGATTCACTCCGGCGAGCAGCGTTTTCTTCGGGGGGGAAGATTGGGGCCGACGCTGAAGCGGATAAGTTTCGTTGGCGACGGAAAAAAAGTGTTTGCTGTCCATAGCGCAACCCCGCAAACAGTGGGAAGCATTCGCCAATATCCTACGAGAGCGTGCGCAATAAGTAAAGTCTCTTGACGCCGCGCGCTCCATGCGCCACAAGTAGCGTAAAATGTCCAGGGAGAACGAAAATGAGGCACAGTGCAGAACACATAGAAATTCATCCCTATTTTGACCTTGAATTACTTATGTCCATGAGTCAGGAAACGCGCTTGGGCGGTGCGGTGACAGAGCGCCTCATGCGTCTGTGGGAACAGTGGGTATCCGAGGTGCATGCCTTGCGCGTCAAAGCGGGAACTATTGAATATCTTGCGGTCTGGTTGAATGAAAAGGTGGAGGAAGACGTCGACAGGGCTTGGGACGAAAGTCCTTCAGAAGCCTATTTGCATAATTCATTGGCTCAGGTGCTGTGTATGAGCACCGTACACGGGATTCTTCCGGAGATTCAGGATGCGGGCTGCGCTCCAGCCCCGCGCACGACCGACGCGCTACGCGCGGCCCTGGCTGCCGAGGGTCTGCCCTATACTCCGAGTGGCACACTGGCTCGGCGCTACGCGGTGGTAACCCATTATCCCTTCAAGGGCGGCTGTGAGATTTGCAATTTGCAACACGCCTGTCCCAAGGCCCAAGGGACGGAGGAAGGAATTTCCTTCCTGTTGCCCGGCTACGAATGCGAAAAATGAATGGATAAGGATACGCTCCTCTCTGTTTTACAGAGTCTTATTGTTGGGATTGTGTATTTTCTTCGTCCTTACTGTCTTCGGCTTTTGAGGAGTCTCCCGGGGCGTTGTTCTGGTCAGTGGGCGTATCTTTTTCCTGGGTTTCGTCAGGCGCTGCCAGATCTTTGTCGTTTTCATATATGGTTTCCCGGAGCAGGTTGCCCTTTTGGTCATACCACTTGGCGGGGCCATTCAGTTTGCCGTTGATCCATGTGGTTTCCTCTTTGAGCTTTCTATTTTCGTAATAGCCTCTTGTGACGCCGTGCAACTTGCCGTTCACCCACTGTGTCTCCCAAGCCAGGCGTCCGTTCGGGTAAAAGCTTTGGATGGTGCCGCTGATGGAGATGCCGTCTTTGTCGCGAGCAAATTTCTTGACTTGATCAAAATGTACTTCTGAGTCCAGGTAGATCCGCTCGGCGGGGTTATCTGGTGTGTTTACGGGTGTTTTGGCGCCTTGCTTTTGGGCGAAGGCAGTCGGGACAAGGGTCAGGCCAAAGATGAGCAGCAAGATGGAAAAAAAGCGCATAGCAACTCCTGTTCATGCATGGGGTACAGGTGCACTGTTATTATTTATGGCAACGAACGCAGATATAGCAGGTCCACGCCGGGTATGCCAGTGCGATCTCTGTCCTGCGCAAACATAGATAATTGGTTACAGCGAGTTTGCGTTTTGGCCCGTATTGTACTGGCAGGCATAATGCGGTAGGAAGTCATATGGCCTGTCCCAAAGCCACATGACCAGCGCAAAGATTGCTTCACACCTTGTTGGGCGCAGCGTAAACCTTGATAAAATGGAGGACGAGGAAAATGAAGGGGTTATCGGTGATGATGTATATGGTGTCACTTATATTTGGACTCGTTTTTACCGGCTTTGCTCATGCGGCTGGTACGCTGGAGCTGGGGATCCCTCTGCCGCTCACTGGAGACCAAGCCAAATTTGGCGAAATGGAAATGCGCGCTTACCAGATAGCCATGACAGAGATTAACGCCAAGGGGGGGATCAAGGGCATGACGGTCTCTCTCAACTTTGAAGACGGGCAGGGTAAGCCGGATCTTTCCCGCGCCATTGCCGAAAAGCTCATTGATGTCAACAAGCAGCCGATCATTTTTGGGGATTATAGTTCTTCCTGCTCCAAGGCCATTGCGGCGGTGGCCAATGAGAGAAAGGTTCCCTATCTGGTGGTTACCGGCGCGGATGATGCCATTACCCAGCAAAATTACGAATACGTCTTTAGAATAAATCCTTCCAATGCCTATTATGCCTCGGGACTGGGTTCTTTTTTGGTTCAGGTCGTCAAGCCCACATCCATCGCCATCTTGTATGAGAGCTCCGATTTCGGGACATCCGGGGCGGATGAGATGGAAAAATATGCCGCAAAAGTCGGTATGAAGGTGCTGGTTAAAGAAAAATATGCCAAAGGGGCTGTGGATTTCAAACCGGTTTTGGCCAAGGTCAAGGAGCTAAAGCCCGATGTCATTTATATGGTGTCCTACGTCATGGATGCTTCTCTGTTGATGAACCAGATCAAGGAGCTTCGCATTGACGCCAAGATTTTTGCCGGCGGCGCCGCGGGCTTTGCAATCCCTGAATTTTTGCAAAATGCTAAAGATGCCGCTGAATACGTAGTCACAGCCACCCTGTGGAGTCCCCAAGTAACCTACCCGGGGGCAAGGGAATTCGCGGAGAAATATAAGACCCAGTTTGGCGAGTATCCGTCTTATCATGGAGCAGAAGCCTATTCCACACTATATGTCATCAAGGATGTGATTGAGCGGGCGGAGAGCATGGACGCGGCCGCTCTTCAGAAATCCATGAAAGCTACAAAGATGATGACGGCTTTCGGTCCCGTACAATTTGAAAACAAAAACGGGTACCAAAACCAGAATTTTATGGATACGTTGGTGCTTCAGGTGATCAACGGCAAACATGAGACTATTTGGCCGCTGAACTCCGCCAGCGCCAAATATGTGTACCCCATCCCGACCTGGAGAGAACGGAGGTGACAGCCTGTTTTTCATCAATCTGACCACAGGCAGACGTTCCTTACGCAAATATCATCCGGGGGGGGGCGGGTTCACCTCCTCCCCCCCCGGTTCTTGCAGTGGAAATGCA
>WRKB01000281.1 GCA_009778295.1 Betaproteobacteria bacterium
TTGCATTTTTACATCCCCACCAAGAGAATCCATCGTTTTTTGGAGTGCACCCCGCAGGATTGGGGTGACGGATATGGCAACGTCACCATCAGCTGTACGGCGGAAAATCAGGCCATGGCCGACAAACGTCTGCCCCTTTTCGCTTCCTTGCCGATACGGCGCAAGGAGATCATTGTGGAGCCCATGCTGGAGCCCATGGATCTTTCTCCTTACCTGTCCGGCATCAGTCAGGTCATCGCCGGAGGTGAATCAGGAGATGGGGCAAGGATCTGTGATCTCCGGTGGTTCATCGATTTGCAACGGCAGTGTAAAACCGCGCATGTGCCTTTCCGGTTCAAGCAAACCGGCGCCAAGTTCATCAATGAAAAAGGGCAGCGGGTCATCGTAGCCAGGATGCACCAGCAACGTCTCGCGGAGAGATACCGGCTCAGTCTTTTTTAGGGCATTGCAATGTTGGAATGCTCTATGTACGCCATGCCGAGGCATGGCGCGTCGCCGTGCAGACCCGCAAGCAAATAACAATTTTATGGCAGGGGAGAAAATTAATATGTTGGAATTTCACGTAGATGTAGAAAAATGCGTCCAGTGCGATGCCTGTGTCCAGGATTGTCCAAGTGAAATCATCCACCGGGAAGGGACAGTGCCGGAAGCGGCTGAAGGCGCGTGCCTTGAATGCCAGCATTGTCTGGCCGTATGCCCTTCGGGGGCGATATCGGTATTCGGTTTGAAACCGGAAAACAGTCTGCCGTTGCTTGAAGGCGTTCTTCCTTCGTACCAGCAGATGAAAACGCTTGTACGCGGTCGCCGGAGCGTGCGCCAGTTCAGTGATGAAGATGTTCCGTCCACGCTTATCGACGGATTGTTGGCGGATATTGCCCACGCGCCGACCGGTTGCAATGACCGTGATTTGACTTTTTCGCTTGTCCCCGACCGTAAATCCATGGGGCTACTGCGGGAACGGCTTGTCACAGCACTTGAGACCCGACAGGAACCGGGGGCGGTCCTAGATGCGTTTATTGCCGCCGCTGTGGCGGCATACCGGAATAACGGCAGGGATATGCTGTTCCGGGGTGCGCCGCATCTGCTTATTGTCTCTCCTGGTGAAAAGGCGACCTGCGGCCACGAAGATGCGGTACTCGCCCTCGCGTATTTCGAATTACTGGCGCAAAGCGCCGGCTTGGGAACGACTTGGTGCGGCGTGATCAAATTTATCGCCGACATGATTCCGGAAACCCGCGAAATGCTCGGTCTGACTCCGGATGCCTATTTCTATGCTATGTTGTTCGGCAAGCCTGCGGTCAGGTATGCACGGACGGTCCAGCGGGATTCGGCGGCGCGGATTCGCCGGGTTAGCATAGCCTAAATATTTTAAAGCTGAAATGCTCTAGACGTAGGCTATGCTAACAAATAGCCATTTTGCCCTCCGGCTGCATCAAATTGCGCCTGTTATTCCAGCAGAATATCATAAGAGTATACTCCCTCATAGCAGGCTTATTTTCCTTGCCGGAGAACAAAATGGCTTATTCTTTAGCGCAGCTTGGCGAATACGGCTTGTCTCTATAAAAAATACACAGTTCCCGCACGGGAAAGCGTGCCATTCCTCCAGCAGATTCCGGAAACAGCGGTAGTCAGGCTCTTGATAAAAGGAGCTTGCTCCCGTATCCATCGGCATGGGCTTTTTTACGCTGCACTAGCAAGGAACCGCTGTTATGAAACTGCAAAATAGGGTGCTGTTGCCGATTTTGGCGCTGATCGTCGCGCTGATGGGCGTTTCAGGCGTGTTGTCGTACCGCACTGCCGAAAAAAATCTGACCTCGTCGCTTGTGAACAATATGAAAGGCGAGGCCAAGGCATTGGTCCGCACCATACATACCCTGATTGAGGACGCGGAGCGCGATGTGCCGCGGACCACCACCCGGGAAGAAATAGTGAATTTTTTCAAGGGGGATATCCACAATCCCCAACGCCAGAAAGAGGTCTCCGCCGTGCTTAAAACCGTTGCGGACACCTACCCGAATTTTGACCGCATGTCGATATATGACACCGAAGGGGTCACAGTTGCCTGCTCCGCTCCCTCGGTGATCGGGCAGAGCTTTGCGGACCGCGATTATTTCAAGGCGGTGAAGTCGACCCGGGAGATGTTTACCTCAGCTCCGTTTCGCAGCAGGGTGAACAACGCCTCGGTTCTAGTGGTTGCCGCACCGATCATTCAGGACGGCAAGCTCATGGGCGTGATCACCGCAAATCTGAGTCTGCCCCTGTTCTTCAGCAAGTACGTTGAGCCGGTGCAAGTGGGGGATGCAGGGTACGCCTTTGTCCTTTCGGCGGAAGGATTCATTGTCCTGCATAAGCAGCATGATCTGGAATTCAATGACAAGCTGCCCGAAAAGCGGGACTACGCCCGTCTTGCTCAAAAAGGCCGGGGTGCGGATGCCTTTGTGGATGCCAAGGGTAACATGGTCCGCGTCTATCTGGAAAAGGAGCCCAAAAGCGGCATGGTGGCCGTACTGCGCGCGGATGAGGCCGATGTTTTCTCCGGTTTGACCGAGATACGCAACCAGACGCTTACCGTCGTTGCCGTGAGCATATTGTTGGGGACTCTGGTTGTCTTTCTGATTATCCGGCCGGTGGTGGGCGCCGTCAGGGCCGGAGCTGCCTTTGCCGAGGAAATAGCCGGGGGGAAGCTCGATTCCACCTTGGCTGTAAAGCGTCCGGACGAACTTGGCGCCCTGGCCCAGGCCTTGCGCGCCATTCCCGCGGTGCTGAGGTCCATCATCGGTTCATACGAGCAGTTGGAAAGAGACGTGGAGCAGGGACGCCTTGACGCTCAGGGGGACGCTTCCGGCTTTTCTGGCGAGTATGCGAATCTGGTCAAGGGCACCAATTCCGTCATGAACCGCTACCGTATGGTGCTGGATAACATCCCCTCGCCGGTGGTTATGCTGTCCGGGGAGGGCAAGGCCGTTTTCCTGAACTCCCAGGCCCAGCAACTGGCGGGACAGGTCTATAGCGGGAAAAGCGCCGACCGGCTTTTTTCTTTTGAGGACCAGGACTCGCCCGATTCCCCCTTGCGTCGCAGCCTTGAAACGGGCCGCCCCGCAAGCGGAGAAACCCGCGCACATCCCGGGGGCAAAACCATGGATGTCAGCTATTCCTCCATTCCCATGGAGGACAGTTCCGGCAAGGTCGTCTCGGTGCTCCAGCTCATCACCGACCTGACCGAAATCAAATCCGTGCAGGGGACCATAGCTGAAGTGGCAAATCAAGCGCTGGATATTTCGGACAGGCTGGCTAAGGCTTCGGAAGAGCTCTCCAGCCAAGTGGATCAGGTCAGCCGGGGGGCCAACATACAGCGTGAGCGCGCAGACTCGACAGCCACAGCCATGGAAAAAATGAACGCCACCGTCCTGGAAGTGGCGCACAGCGCCACCGAAGCCAGCAGCCAGGCGGCAACCACCAGAGGAAAGGCGCAAGCGGGTGCGGTTCTGGTGGAAAAAGTGACCGGCGCCATCGGCACGGTAAGCGTTGTTGCCCAAGATTTGCAGAAGAGCATGCAGACCCTGGGGCAACAGGCCGAATCCATCGGTGGCGTGATGAACGTGATTTCCGATATCGCGGACCAGACTAACCTGCTCGCGCTGAACGCCGCCATTGAGGCGGCCAGGGCCGGGGAAGCCGGGCGCGGGTTCGCCGTGGTGGCCGACGAGGTGAGGAAGCTTGCGGAAAAGACCATGAATGCCACGTCGGAAGTGGAACAGAGCATCAAGGGCATCCAGGGCTCAGTGCAGACCAGCGCCAGTCGTTTTACAGACGCGGCTGCGAGCGTGGCGGAAGCCGTGACCCTTGCGGAAAACTCCGGCGACGCGCTTAAGGAAATTCTGACCCTGGCGGGCAAGAGCACGGAACTGGTCACTGGCATCGCCACCGCCGCAGAGGAGCAGTCCACCACTTCGGAGGGAATCAATCATTCGGTTGAGGAGATCAACCGCATCGCGGACGAAACAGCCACCGGCATGGAGGAATCCGCCTCGGCCGTGCGCAGGATGGCCGGCATGGCCCAGGAACTGAAATATCTTCTCGACAGGCTGAAGAACTAACACGCTACGTGGTCTGAAACTCTTGCCGGCTCAAGCGGCAGACCGGCCCTTGGAACGCATGATGCATGCGTGTTGCGGCAGGCAAAAACTGCCGCAGCATGTGTTGTTACGCACTGTTCCAAAAATAAGGAGCGGATCATGGATATTTCAAGTATCTCCGGCAGCGATTCTCTTCAGGCTGTTGACCCGAGCGAGATTTTTAAAAAATGGGCCGGCAAGAAGCTACATGCCGGCAGTGACGGCGGCGACACCGTAACCATCTCCGAAGAAGGGCGCAAGCTTGCCCAAGCCCAAAAGACCGTCCAGGTAAGCCCGCTGCTGAACATGGATGATGCGGAGACGCAGGCGGACGACATAACGGTGGACGATGCATCCGACGCCTCCAGTGAAGAGGCGAACTTTTCTTCCGCCCTGAGCAGTTCTGAAGACCAGACCTCGGAAACAGACGAGATAGATGAAAAAATCACAGAATTGACGGATCAGCTCGTCGGCATCATGCAGAGTCCGCTCCCGCAGGAAGAAAGGATGCAACAGGCGGAACCCATCCAACAGCAGATAGATCAGTTGGAAATGCAGCTCAACGAGCTGAACGCCGCTGAGGCATCGCAAACATGATGTTGCGGGATAATTCCAACGCGATAGCAGAGTAGCTTTGAGGCGCCTGCGGCTGTGAGTTGTGCCTTGGCATGGCTCACGCAGCACCTTGTAAAGTTGAAATGTTCTCAATCAGAATGAAAGCACTTTTGTTTTCACATCGGAATAACATTCTATTTTTCGAATACGCTACCTCATTCGAGGCGTACAGCAGATCAAGATGAGCGTACTCGCTATAATACAGGATATCCCCGCTACGAAAGACGTCCCCGCCGGCTCATGCAGTCCCACAATGCCGAGCAGCGCGGCACTGACAGGCTCCGCCAGATTCAGCGTGGCGGCGGTAGCGGTGGGGGTCGTCCGCAACCCGGCCAGGGTAATCGAAAAGGCGAGCGCAGAGGTGACAAGCCCCAAGTATAGCGACACTGCCATGCCTTTGGGGGTGAAGATCCAGGCGCCAGGATAAGAGAGGAACAGGGGTAGCAGGCAGATGCCGCTCAGCAGGCACAGGATCATCATGACGCCTTCCACGTTGTGGCGCCGCGCCAGTTCCTTGCTGAACACCAGGTAAGTTGTGTAGGAAAGCCCCGCGAGCAGCGGCAGCCCCAGCGCCAGCGGATTCACGCCAGTGGCGCCGTGCCAGTTGAGCAGCACCAGCCCCAGAATGGCTATGGCCGTGGCCGGATACCAGGCCCGTGCCGGACGTTCGTCCAAAAAAATCCGGCCCAGCAGGGCGGAGGCTATGGGCATGGAGCCTATGGTCGCCACAGTTCCCACAGCCACGCCGTTCAGCAATATTCCTTTGAAGAAGAAAAGCTGGCAGCCCAATAAACCCAGAATCGACAGGAGGACGTTTTTGATGGGCCAGCCCTTTCGCCGGGGCAGCGTACCGCGCCAAATGCACCAGATGAGCAGCCCTAGGCCGCCGATCAGCATGCGCAACGCGCCAATGATATAGGGTGTCGCGTCTTCCGGCGCGAGGGCCTGTGTGAATCCGGATGTGCTGAAGCAAAGCGCCCCGGCAAGCACAAGCAACGGGCCGCGCAGGGGATGTCCTTCAGACATGGGCTAGGCCCTCTCCGTCAGCCTTCCTTTGTCTGGTGGGCCGTGTGGATATTTTCCAGCAATTCATCCATGTTCAAAGGTTTCCTCAGGACGCGATATGCGCCCGTTTCATAGGCGGTACGCTCGTCTTCGGCGTCGGCGTGGCCGGTAAGGATAATAACCTGAATTTCCGGATGGCTTTTTTTGAGTTCGCGCAGAACCTCAAGACCGTTCATGCCGGGCATGCGCAGATCAAGCACCACCACTTCGGGAGGCAAGGCAAGTGCGTTCAGGGCTTCAGGGCCGCTGTACACAGCCCGCGCCTCAAAGCCGCGCATCTCAAGCCGAGCGGCCAGGGTGTCGGCAAAGTGTTTTTCATCATCCACGAGCAAAATTTTGATCCCGTCACCGGGCATGCAGCACTCCTCGGCAAACCGTCATTGCGCCTGCCGGCGCCCAGCGGTGTGTCGCCGATTCTTTTATTCCAGCTTCAGCACCTTCTGCCCCATAACATAGTGCATAAGGCGCGGCCGCTCGACCGATTTTTTCAGGGAATTGATAATCCGTACCATGCGGAGCACGCCATTGTTTACACCTTCAAGCTGTTCGGTAAGTTGATGCAAGTCGGTGCGGGCAAGCAGCTCCTCCAGTTCCATGGCCTGAAGCCGCGCGGGCGCATCCTCAGGAAGCTTTTCCAGAATATTCCGTGAAAGCTCCAAAGCATGGTTCAAGCCAGCCTCCATGTCTTCCATAAGCTCACCGCAAAATTCCGCGTGATTGCGCATGACGTTCAGGGCGTTGTTGCCGAAGTGGGCGACGGCTCCGGCGGCCTTCTCCAGGGTATCCCGGGCCACGGCCACACGGCGGCCGACAGTCAGGGAGACGATACGCGCGAACTTGGACAGAAAGCGTTCGTCGAAAACCTCAAAGCCGTATTCATGCCTGGTATAGAGCATAATCAGGCCGAAAGGCCGGTGCTTCTTGCCGCGTTCGCTCAGGACAAAGGCGAGACGGGAACGGTAGCCCTGACTGTAGATGGCGCAGTCAAGGGATTGGCCGCCGTGCTCAATGGCGTGCAAATCGTTGGAAACAACGAAATTCGTGTGTCCATGCTGAATTGCCTGGGCGACCGGGTGTTTGGAAAAGCTTTCGTCCATAACCCGCGGAATCATCGGAGTGCTTTCCGAGCCCGGCGCATCGCAAAATTGGGCGATCCATTCTCCTTTGGAATTTCTCAGTCGGCAGACGTAGAGATCCGCATGCAAGGCCTGCACCAGCACCTCGGCGCTCTGGCGCAGCACTTCCTCGGGTGGAGCCATGCGATCCCCAATCGTGAGCAATTCATTGGAGACGTGCAAGAGCATTTCCGCATCGCCCTGCATGGCCGCGATGGACGACAGCAGAGCCAGAAGACAACGCCAGCCTTTGATATGCGAAGTGCTTACCGCATGGCGGTGGCCGGAATCAAGAGCTTGCTTCGCCGCGGGCAACAGAGCCAGTACGGCGGTGCGTATCGTTGGCGGCGCATATTTCAGAAAGCGGATAATTTCCGCCCGGACAAAGTCATTTTTTGCAGCAGTTGTCATCTTCCAGAGGGTATCTTATACGCCGGGAAATTCCTAGACGCTGCCGTGGGTTTTTTTAGAGAAAATCTCCATGAGAAAAAAATATCGTCTGATATCAAGCTGTAATCCGTTCGATTGCAACCTAGTATGAAACCGCTTTGTCGGCCGGCCAGCGCGCGGCTCGACTTTCAAAAAGCTGTCGCGTATACCTCGTCTAACACGTTGCAAACGGATTATACCGTTGCATGCGGTGACAGCAGAGATGCTTTTGGGTGCTGCTGCAGGAAGCGCGTATGATGTGTCGCATAGTACAGATACGTTCAGAGCACGATTGGCCCAAGCTCGCGCATTTGCTCAAAGGGCGTGCCGGCTCCGAAGAATCCGTCGAGCGGAAGGTGCGGGAGATCCTTGCGGAGGTCGCTTTGCGCGGGGATGAGGCCGTACTTGAGTACACCCGGCGCTTTGACTGTCCGGATCTTCAGCTCCCGCTCCGTTTGGGAGAGGAAGACATCACGCGCGCTGCCGCAAGCGTAGATGCGCAAGATCGTGAGCTCATCGTTCAGGCGGCGGCCAACATTCGCACTTTCCATGAAGCGCAGCTCGAACGTTCCTGGTTCATGAACAGGCCGGACGGCAGCATCCTCGGCCAGCAGATTACGCCTGTGGATCGAGTCGGTCTGTATGTGCCCGGCGGTCAAGGGGGAGAAACCCCTCTGCTTTCCAGCCTACTGATGGGCGCTATTCCGGCCCAGGTCGCCGGCGTACGGGAAATTGCCGTGCTTTCGCCCCCGCGCAAGGACGGCAGTTTGAGTCCCTATATTCTCGCGGTGGCACACTTGCTGGATATAGACGAGATCTACCGCGTGGGCGGCGCGTGGGCTATCGGCGCGCTCAGCTACGGTACGGTCTCCATTCCGCCAGTGGATGTCATTGCCGGGCCGGGCAACATCTGGGTAACTACCGCCAAGCGTCTGGTCCAGGGGCGGGTGGGTATCGACATGATCGCCGGGCCCAGCGAAATCCTCATTGTGGCGGACAGCTCCGCAGATCCCGCCTGGGCGGCGGCGGACATGCTTTCACAAGCGGAGCATGACGAACTGGCCTCCGCCATCTGCATCACCATGGAGTCCGGGTTTGCCGACGCTGTGCTGCGTGAACTGGAAAGGCAGTGCAATGCCCTGCCGCGTGCGCTGACCGCGAGAAAAGCCCTGGAAAACTGGGGAGCGGTGGTTCTGGCACCCGATATGGATGTTGCCGTGGCCCTTTGCAACAAGATCGCGCCGGAACATCTGGAGTTGCTGGTGGAAAACCCGTGGCGCCTGTTGCCGCGGATACGCCATGCTGGAGCCGTGTTTATGGGAGGACATTCCCCGGAGGCCGTGGGGGATTATTTTGCGGGCCCCAACCATGTGCTGCCCACTCTGGGCACGGCGCGTTTCGCCTCTGCGCTTTCTGTGCATACCTTCTGCAAGCGCACCAGCATTATCGCGGCCTCTCCGTCCTTTGTGCGGGAACACGCGGACAGCATCGCCCGTCTGGCCCGTCTGGAAGGGCTTGAAGCGCACGCCCGCTCCGCTGAGGCCCGGCGCGAGAAGAAAGAGGAGCAAAAACTCACCAGTCCAGCGTTGCCTTGAACGCCTTGGCGAGGTCTGCCACGTTTGCTCGCAGAAGTTCCCGTCCCGCATATGCGATGCGCAACGCGGCGTCCTCCGTTGTCCGGCCGATACGGGCGCAAATCTGTCCCTCAAAGGCGTCCTCGAAGTCTTCAATCATGTCGCCGCGCACGGAAACGAGCAGGCGGCTCGCGGATTCCGAATAGAGCAGTTCAGCCGGGCTCATGGGTTCCAGCGCGGATACGGCGTCAAGGCTGATATCCGCGCCCTGGCGGCCGGACAGGCACATTTCTGCGACAGCCACGCCCAGGCCGCCGTCGGAAAGGTCGTGGCAGGCGGTGATCATGCGCTGTTGCATGCAGCGGTACAGCGTACGGTACCGGGCCAGCGCGCTTTGCGCGTCCACGTGGGGCACGCGGCCTCCGGAACGTCCCTGTTCGCTTGCCGCCTCGCTGCCGCCCAGTTCGCGCCAAGTGCCGCCGAGAAGATAGACGGCTTCTCCGGAGCGTTTGAAATCGCTGGATACGGCAAGCTTCACATCGCGCATCACGCCCATGACGCTGAAGAGTACCGTGGGAGGGATGGAAATTTTCCGGCCGCCGCCGGTGTAGTCATTTTTCATGGAATCTTTGCCGGACACGCAAGGCACGCCGTAGGCCAGGCAGAAATGGCGCAGGGCCTTGCAGGCCCGGACGAGCTGGGCAAGTTTATGTTGTCCGTCGGGTGTTTTTTCAGACACCACAGGGTCGCACCAGCAGAAGTTGTCCACCCCGGCCATGAAGTCGGGATCGCCGCCGGTAGCCACCGCGTTGCGGATGGCTTCGTCCATGGCATTGGCCATCATCCAATAACTGTCGTAATCGCTGAACTTGGGGCAGATGCCGTGTGCGATGACCAGCCCCTTTTCCGAGGTGAGTCGAGGGCGCAGCACTGCCGCATCCGAAGGCCCGTCGCGTTCGACGCCCATGAGCGGTTTGATCACGCTGCCTCCGCGCACTTCATGGTCGTACTGGCGGATGATGTATTCTTTGCTGCAGACGTTCAGACGCCCGAGCATGCGTTTCAGAAATTCGTCCTGCTCCGCGGCGGGCAGGTCGATCCCGGCGTCGGCCGGGGGAGGAGGCGGATCCCAGCGGGCGTTTAGCCGGTACTGGGGCGCGCCGTGGTGCAAAAAGTCCAGGGGCAGACGGACCACAGGCGTATCCCTGTAAAAGGCTTCGAAAAAACCGGACTCGGTGAAGCTGCCGAGCACTGTGGCCTCCACGTCCATTTCCGTTGCCAGGTCGAGAAAACGCCGCAGGTGTTCAGGGGGAACGGCCAGGGTCATGCGTTCCTGCGCTTCGGACAGCAGGATTTCCCAAGGACGCAGACCATCGTATTTGAGCGGCGCTTTTGCCAGATCCAGGTGCGCGCCGCCGCTGTCCTCGCACATTTCGCCAACAGAAGAGGCCAGCCCCCCAGCGCCGTTGTCCGTAATGGCGTTATACAGGCCGAGATCCCGGGCATACAGGATGAAGTCGTACATTTTGCGCTGGGTGATGGGGTCGCCGATCTGTACGGCTGTGGCCGGCGATTCCTGGTGTAATTCTTCCGAGGAGAAGGT
>WRKB01000282.1 GCA_009778295.1 Betaproteobacteria bacterium
AAAAAGTCCGGTTCCGTCCTGCTCCTTGTTACGAGATCGCGCAGCACGGTTACGAAATTGTCGAGCGTCTCCTTGCTTTCAGTTTCCGTAGGTTCGATCATCAGGCACTCCGGTACGATGAGCGGGAAATATACGGTCGGCGCATGGATGGAATGATCGAGCAGCCCCTTGCTGATATCCAGTGCACGCGTCCCCTGGGGCGCGGAAGCTACGAATTCGTGCATACAGATGCGCGGATAGGGAAGATCCAAAAAATCTTCCGTCATCTTGCGCAGGTAATTGGCGTTGAGTACGGCGTATTCCGCAACGCGCGTTAAACCCTTGCCGCCCAGACGCAGCACGTAGGCATAGGCCCTGAGAAAAACTCCGAAATGTCCATAGAAGGGAGCCATACAGCCGATACTTTTCGGATGTCCGTAATGCAAAAGGAAGTTGCCGTCCGCCCTTTTCTCTACGCGCCCATCGGGCAGGTAGGGGACAAGGCGCTCGCTAACGCCCACCGGACCGGAACCGGGGCCTCCTCCGCCGTGCGGAGTCCCTAGGGTCTTGTGCAGGTTGAGGTGGATGACGTCAAAACCCGCATCGCCCACACGCAGTTTGCCGAGAATGGCGTTGAGGTTGGCCCCGTCGTAATAGAGCAGCGCGTCAACCCGCCGCAATTTATCCACAATTATGGGGATATGCTTTTCATATAGTCCGAGAGTGTTGGGACAGGTCATCATCAGAGCCGCCACATCATCACTCAAGGCTTCTTCAAGGATTTGAGGATCAACCATGCCGTCTCTGGATGCGAGACTGATCACCTCATAGCCAGCTAGCGCGGCAGAAGCCGGATTGGTGCCGTGCGCCGCATCTGGGCAAAGAATCTTGGTTTTCTTGTTCCCCTTGTCTTGATGGTAGGCGGCGATGAGCATCACGCCCGTAAATTCACCGTTGGCCCCGGCCATGGGTTGTAGGGTGCAGGCGGCCATGCCGGTGATTTCACAGATCAGGCGCTCCAATTCGTACATGACTTCCAATGCGCCCTGGCTGCTTTGCTCTGCGCCCGGCAACTGGCCAAGCAACGGATGTAGTTTGGTGAAACTTGGCAGCGCGGCCACGTATTCCAGAAATTTAGCGTTATACTTCATCGTGCAGGAACCCAGAGGATAGAAATTGCCGTCCACGCTGAAGTTTAGCTTGGAAAGATGGGTAAAATGACGCACCACATCAAGTTCGGAAAGCTCGGGGAGGGCCGGGGGCGCTTTGCGCAACAGAGCAGTGGGCAGCATGTGGGCTGCATTTTTTCCCGGGTTCGGGGGCAGACAGGCGCTACGACCAGGAATGGACTTCTGGAAGACGGTTTTCATAAGGCGGCCCTCATTTCTTCCACCAGCAGATCGATCTGGCGTGAGGTGGTTTTTTCCGTGCAGGCTACCAGCAGAACATCTCTCATGGCCGGGTAATACCGTCCAAGCGGCAGTCCTGGTACACAACCACGCCTGGCGCACCTCTCTGCCGGTATGGCAGCATCACTCGGCAGACGCACAGCAAATTCATTGCCAAAGGGGGCGTCATTCAGCAATTGCACGCCAGGCAGCCCGCACAGACGCGCGGCAGCCTCGCGCGCTCTCTCCATGCCGAGTTCAGCGCTACGCACAAGGCCCCGTGGGCCGAGCAGACACAGATGTACCAGACTGCGCAGTGCACACAGTGCTTGGTTCGAGCAGATATTCGAGGTGGCTTTGGCGCGGCGAATATGCTGCTCACGCGCCTGTAAGGTCAGAACATAGCCCGTCTTGCCGTCCATATCATGGGTGCGGCCTGCGATGCGGCCTGGGAACTGGCGGATAAGCTCTTTTTTACAGGTCATGATACCAAGGTACGGCCCGCCGAAGGAAAGCGGCATGCCCAACGCCTGGCCATCGGCTACAGCAACGTCAGCACCCATTTCGCCCGGGGTTTTAAGCACGGCCTGCATGACCGGATATGCAGAAATTACGGACAACGCTCCATAGTTTTTTGCATGGGCAAAGAGCGTGGAAAAGTCCTGCGCTATGCCGAAAAAATTGGGATTCTGCACGAGGACCGCCGCACAGTTTTCATGTTTTCCCGGGAGGGGAGTTGCGTCTCCCGCGTCTTCTATTTCCTCCCAAGGCCGCGCTGAGTCAGCCTCCTCTGTCATCCCCACCGCTTTCTTGAGGGCGTCTATATCGGAGCGGCCATTGTTGTGAGGCACGGTAACAATGTCCAGACCCAGACTTGCGGTATAGGAATTGAGCATGCCCCGCCAGATGGGATTGAGCGCTTCATCCACCACCAGTTTACAGCGCTTGGTCCATCGGACGGCCATCATCGCGGCTTCAAACAGAGCCGAGCCACCGTCATAAACTGAAGCGTTGGCGCAATCCATCTCGAACAGGCGGGTCATGGCCGTCTGGTACTCGAAGATTGCCTGCAACGTCCCCTGCGAGGATTCCGCTTGGTAGGGCGTATAGGCGGTGACAAATTCGCTGCGCCCGGCCAAGGCATCCACGGCCTTGGGAATGTGGTGGTCATAGAATCCCGCGCCCAGAAAGCAAGCCGCAAGTTCCTTGTTTCTGGCCGCTAGGCGCTCGAAATGCTCACAGGTCTCCATCTCACTGAGACCCTCTGGCAGTGCGAAGCTTTTGGGTTTGAACTGCGGCGGAATGTCTTCAAAAAGCGATGCCAGATCCCGTACCCCGATACATTTGAGCATGGCGCGCAGATCTTCTTCAGTGTGGGGAATAAAAGGCATAGATGCTCCTGCAACGGAAAATTACTGGGAAGTAGATTATACCAGATAGTTTTTTAGTGCCGCAATCAGTAAATCCGGGTTCACCGGTTTGCCGAGATGGCTGTTCATGCCACAGGCTAGGCAGTGGCCGATATCCTCGTGGAAGACATTGGCAGTCAAGGCGATAATCGGGATCGCATCCGCCCCCGGCAAAGCGGAGGAACGTATGCGTCTTGTAGCTTCATAACCGTCCACATCCGGCATATGGATATCCATCAGGATGGCATCGTAGGCTTCGGGATCGGCTGAGAACTTTGCCACTGCTTCCGCGCCGTCGCCGGCAAAGACGATTTCTATGCCGGTATCTTCCAGTAGCGAGGCCAGAATTTCACAGTTGATCTCAACATCCTCCGCGAGCAGGATCCGCCTGCCTGCAAAAAGATCCGTATGAGGCGGCGCGGCATCCTGCGCGTCATCATGCTTCTGTTGTGTACTCTCCGCAAGCGCGTCCGCAACCACCAACGCCGGAGATGCCTCAATCCCCACTTTGGCCTTGATTTCAAACAGGAAGGAAGCACCGTTGCCCAGTTCTGATTCGACCCAGAAGCGGCCCCCCATCAGGCTGACGATACGCTGGGAGATGGGCAGACCAAGCCCGACTCCGCCGAATTTGCGGGTAAAACCGCCGTCCGCTTGAGAAAAGACAGTAAAAAGCTCTTTCTGTTGCTCTGCAGATATGCCGATTCCCGTGTCCTTGACCTCAAAATGCAGGGTGCATATCCTGTCATCCTCGGCGATGTTCCTTACCGTCAGCGAGATATGGCCGTGGTCAGGCGTAAATTTCGTGGCATTGGATAAAAGATTGACGAGTACCTGCACCAGGCGCTGTTCATCCGAGATGATGCTGATGGGGACGCCCCCGTCAATATTCAGCGAGAGGACCTGTTGGCGCGCTTCAATCCGGAAATTCATGATATTGACAACGTGCTGCACCATCCCCGCGAAGTTGAATTCACGAAGCGCGAGCGTAAAGCTTTCACTTTCCATCGTGGACATATCTAGGATGTCGCAGATCACGCCAAGCAGGTGTTGGGAGGCCTCGCCTATTTTGTCCAGGCAATAGTTTTTGCGCTGGGCATCCTTAGTAGACTTGGCAAGGGTTGTCATCCCGATGATGGCATTCATCGGGGTACGCATTTCATGGCTCATGCGGGCAAGAAATTCCGACTTGGCGCGTGCCGATTGCTCGGCCAGCTTCCGGGCATGTTCTGCCGCGTGCTGGGCGCGGAGGCTTTCGGTCAAATCGTGGAAGAAAAGCATGGTTCCGACGACGACCCCCTCCTCATCCAGCATGGGCGTCACCTGAATGAGATAATGACGCGCATTGCCATCCCGGCCGAAAGCAATCTCGTACTCCAGCTCTGATGAACGTTTGTCCAGGGCGGCAAGCCGGAACAATTCGTCCATGCGCTGTAAAAAGGCATCGTCTGCCACAGAGGCTAATAAATCCCGGAAGGAGACATGCTGGATGAGGCTAGGCTCCGCTATCCCGCTGCAATGCAGATAGGATGCGCTGGTAAACACAATTTGTCCGTTAAGATCAAACAGCAAAAGAATATCTGGGACGTTACTCAGCAAGAGCTTGACATATTGCTGCAGCTTGGATTTTTCATCGGCCTCTATTCTACGCCGCTCCTCCAACTGTTGGATCATCGCGTTGAAGGCCATGGAGAAATTTCCCATAAATTCAACACGCTGCTGGTAGTCTCCTTTGGCTACCTGTTGGGTCTGCCACGTCAAATGTTGGAGCGAGGAATGCAACGATTTCAGCGGCGCGGCTATTTCATTGCCGCGCGAGGGCATATGCCCGCTAAGATCACCCTTGGACAGGGCTTGAGCAAAGCTTCTGGCTTCAAAAACACACTCCGCAAGATAACGTAACCCCTCCCCCAACTCGCGGAACTCCTGGGGCAAACTCTCCACATCCAGCGCGGCCTGTGCCGGATTGTAGATAATATCACGTAAATACTCGAATAAAATCTTTGCGACCGGCTCCACAATATCCTTACCTTTCGACGGTTCTAGTGTCGCGTGATGCGATACTGGAGCATTTTCATTTTGAAATTGCTCTGGCGGCTGTGCAGCAGACGCAAGTTGTCCGCACCGTCAACGCCGAATGTAACCGCTAAACTTTTATGTAGTTTTTTAGAATAAGCAGCGCTGACATCACGGGTAATGTTATCCTCCGGTGGGGGCAGGATGCCCCTTGCATGAGGATGCGCTTTTGTGTCCCCGACGGCACACAAGAACCTGACGCAGCCAAAGAAAAAAGGCTATTTGCCGATACTGCCTACGCAAGAGTCCCGTTAAAACGGCATACCCTGTCGCCGTTGGCCCAGCAATCCACCTCACGAACGAAATATTTCTTTCCGGTGTATGCCTCAAGAATACCGGCAATAAATCCTTCATCATAATTGCACACGGTTTCGTTCGTAACTGGTAAGCCGCTACAATCCAGATCCTGTCCCACGGTGAGTACGATGTGTCCTGTTTCGGGGTCAAATGATTCCATACGAAGGATGCCGATTTTATTAGCCTTCAGCGAATCCTGTAGATTGGCCAGGAAAACGTCAAGTTCCACGCCCAATTCCAAGGTATTTTGAGCGTACTCCTTTCCTGCCAGAAACCCTGCCTGACGGAAATATTCATTGGCCCGCTCTGCGCCATGCGCCTTAGTCAGGACATCAAGCATGGTATACTGCATCAGACGGTATACCAGCACGGGCATCTCTTCACCCATATCTCCACGGCCTTCCTTGATATCACCAAGTTTCTCCCAGGAAAATTCGTGCTGGCTCGTACCTCGTAAAAAGACGTTGCTCATAGGGTTGCACCTCCTTAGAATATATGGAATCACTTTTGCCAATTTGCGTTATTTGCGCCAGGAATGCAAGCAGACCGCAATCAAACGGGGGTATGCATCACGGCAGACAACGTCAGTCTCTAGAATAATTTCAAAGGGACACTCCCTAATGTGCGCAGTACGTGGCATACTCGGCGGCCTTCAACAGGCCTGCGGAGGAGTCGTCGGCAAGTTTGACGCGCAACATCCAGCCATCATCGTAGGGGGACTTGTTGATGAATTCGGGCGCGCCTTCCAAGGCTTCGTTCACGGCGATCACAGTCCCGCTGACCGGCGAATACAGGTCGCTGGCAGTTTTCACGGATTCAATGGAGCCGAATTCCTTGCCTGCGGTCAGTTGCGTGCCTACGGCAGGCAGATCGACGTAGGTGACGTCGCCGAGTTGACTCTGGGCGTAGTGGGAGATGCCGATAACGGCTTCTTTGCCCTCAATACGCGCCCATTCATGGCTTTTGTGGTACAAGAGATTGTCAGGGATATTATTCATGCATCCTCCAGGTGGGTTAAGCAAGTTTTTTACGCGCTGTGCCCCCTTTGTAGAAGGGCAGGTCGGTTTTTTGCGCGGCCAGTTCTGTTTTTGCAGCGCGGACGATAAAGCTGTCCAGGGTGGCGTGAACTGCATCAATCCAGGCCAAGGAAACAGCGTGGCCAAGGCTGGGAGCGAAGGAAGCGCTGGTGATAAGGCCGATCTGCCTGCCGTCCGGCAGCAGCACAGGGTCTTCGGCGCGGGGACTTCGGCGCCCGGCGATGCTGAGTGGAATAAGGCGCTGCCTGACGCGCAGGGCACCTTCCTTACCTACATAGTCAGCAGGATTGGTGAGCATTTTGTCCATTCCAGCCTCGGCGGGCGTGTGGTCTTTGTCCAGTTCGTGCCCATACAGGGGCAGGCCGATTTCAAGGCGCAACGTATCCCGGCTGCCCAGCCCGGCGGGTTTGACGCGCTCGTCGGCGAGCAGCTCTTCCCAGAGGGCAAGGCTTTTGTTCCAAGGCAAATAGAGCTCATACCCGAGTTCACCGGTATAGCCCGTACGGCTGACAAGCAGCTTCTCGCCCGCAAAACTTGCGGCCCGGAAGGAAAAGTAGCCGAGAGCATGAAAGTCTGCCCCAAGCAGCTTTTCCAGCACATCAACGGAAAGAGGCCCCTGCAAGTCGATTTTTCCGGTCTTGGCCGAGACATCTTCGATCCCCACCGGTACGGACAGGCGGTTCTTCAAAGCCGCAAAATCTCCTGCCGCGCAGGCGGCGTTGACCACCAGCATATAGCTGTCCGCTTCCAGGCAATACACGATGAGATCGTCAAGGATGCCGCCCTGCGGATTCAGCAAAAAGCCGTAGCGGCACTTGCCCGGATCCAGGTTATCCAGCCTGTGGCTGACAGCCTTCTCCAGCTGCTGCCGTGCGCCGTGGCCGCGGATTAAAAACTCGCCCATGTGGCAGATATCGAAAATGGACGCCGAACTGCGGGTATACAGATGTTCGGCCACAATACCTTCATACTGGACGGGCATATCCCACCCCGCGAAGGGGGTCATTTTCGCGCCCTTGGAACGATGCCAAACGCTCAAGGGAGTTTCAAGCGGTACGGACACAGTGCCCTCCTCGAGGACCTCGTCGCTCCACGATCCCGGACAAGGGAACGCGTAGCCGGCAGTCTGACCATATTCAAAAACGGCTCGCAGCAAGCTATAATTATATCATGCTTTTCGTGTGGAGGAAAGGATTTTTGCTATTGTGTTTTTTTGCCGAGCCCCTTAAACAATTCTTCGGATTTCAAGCTGAATACCTCTGTCACGTCAAACCAGAATTCCTGCGTGAATGTTTCTGTAAATTCTTTCAGACGTTTTTCTTTTTCTTCGCCTTTCATGGCGCTTTCAACAATCTTGCGCGCTCTGTCAACGTCCGTCTTTTTTGAGATGATAAAGGTATATTGCCAATAATCATATTTTTTTTTGTTTTGCTCAACAGAAGAACGCATAAAACGCAATCTGTCATTCAGCACTACATAATCTTCACCTTTTTCTGTTGTGGTAAATATTCTGTTTCGCGCGATAATCAGAAAATGTTCAAGTATGATGTAATTGTAATAAGCATTCCCACGCCTGAACATGACAGCATCGCCACGGCTGCGGCCCCAGCCACCGCCGACATAGGCCGCCTGCTTGGGTTCGATAAGCTTGACCGCGTCAGATGGCGACATGGGAAAGCCCGAGACAGGAGTGACCTGCGGGGCCGGTGTGGGGACGGCTTTGGGGGAAACAGGGGTGACGTCCGTTGCCGTCTGGCTTGACGGGGCGGAATTCTTGCCCGGAGCCTGCGTTGAGTCCGGGATGCTTTGTTGCTTTGTAGCCGGAGGGGACGCGCTTTTTTGGGAAGCACAAGCACTGACGGTCAGAGCGGTCAAACACAGCGCAATGAACACAAAGCGCATATTCCATCCTCCCACGGGGCGGCTGTCCTTACTTGATTTCGGCGGTTTCATGGAAATGATCAAAGCCAAGATCCTCTCTTACCCGTGCTCCATTCAGGCGTATGCCGTCGCTGTCGGTTACCACGCCGATTTCCCACAACCCGGGCAGCGCAGTATGCAAGGCGGAAAGCAGCCTCGGAGAGCATGCACCCAGCAAAGCGTAATCCTCGCCGCCTAGATACGCCTCACGCACCGGGTCTTTTCCGTGTGCGCGCGCATACTGTGTGAGTTCCCTGTGAAGCAGGGCTTCCGGTATCAGCAGCTCCGCGCCCAGACCGCTGCGCGGCATGCCGAGAAGGCGCGGTAAATCACTCGCCAAGCCGTCTGAAACATCCATAAGCACAGGTGGATGTTCTGTCTGTCCCAGACGTGAAAGAATCTGTCCGGCATCCACTTGGGGCTGCGGCATCAAATGCGCCGCGCAGGCTGCAGGCCATTTCTGCATGATTTTTCTGCCTTCGGATTCCAGCAATTCAAGCCCGATACGTGCGAGACCCGCGCTGCCGATGAGAAAAAGCACGTCGCCGGGTTGCGCGCCACTTCTGGAAAGCCAATGGCAGCCCGCACCGGATCGGGCGTCTCCTTCTCCCCATACCGTTATCGAAAAACAGAATTTATCCGAGCGCGACAGATCCCCTCCGGCCAGCCCCATGCGTAAGCGTTCCGCCAGAGCAGACATGCCGGCAAAAACCCCTTCGAGCATACTTAGATCCACATCCGGCGGCAGACCGAGGCCGAGCGTGAATGCCAGTGGTTTGGCTCCACAGGCGGCCAAGTCGCTTACATTGACCGCAAGCGCCTTGTGCCCGATTTCCTGAGGCGTGAAATACGCGCGCCGGAAATGCACGTCTTCCAGAAAGAGATCCGTACTCAAACACAAAGGCCCCGAGGGGCGCAAGACCGCACAATCATCTCCCCGTGCAAGCAAGAGGGAAGGATGCGCTGTGGCAAAATATTTGTCCATACACGCAAGAATGGCATTTTCGGAAAAAGGCGCTTGCACGCGGCACCTCGGGATTCCATTTTCAGGGTGAAATTGCTCTAGCTTGCCAGGTAGGCGTTTGCTGCCGCAAGATACCGGCATACATAATCACGCACTCCGTCTTCCAGGTTATGCATGCGCACAGGGCAGTTCAGGCGTTGCAGCCAGGCCATGTCGGCTTGGGTAAAATTTTGATAGTTGCCTCGCAGTTCTGCGGGCATATCCACATACTCGATATGCGTTTCGCGTTCCATAGCTAAAAAAACGGCATGGGCCAGATCGTTCCAGCTTCGGGCCACGCCCGTGCCCACATTATAAATACCTCCACCGGCATTCTGCGATAAAAACCACAGGATTATCTCTGCGCAATCCTTCACATAGATGAAGTCACGCAGTTGTCCGCCGTCTGGATAGTCGGGATGGCTTGAACGGAACAGGCGCAAGCTGTTGTGGGTGTTGATTTCGTGCCAAGCCTTGCAGACCACGCTACGCATGCTGCCCTTGTGGTATTCGTTCGGGCCGTAAACATTAAAAAATTTCAGACTGACTACCTGTCCCAACAAGCCTTCGCGCAACAGCCACAAATCAAACAATTGTTTTGAATAGCCATACATATTCAGAGGGGTCAGGCTGCGCAGCTTGTCCAGCCTGTCGGAAAAGCCTTGCGAACCATCTCCGTAGGTGGCGGCGGAACTGGCGTTGATGAAGCGTGCGTTACGTTCCAGCGTGAGGCGGCACAGCGTCTGGCTGTACTTGAAGTTGTTGCGTATTAAAAATTCTGCGTTGCGCTCCGTGGTGTTCGAGCAGGCTCCCATGTGTACAACAGCGGTCAACGGCCAAGGCAGAGCATCTTCTTCCGCCATACGCAGAAACGCCTCATACTGCACATAGTCTGCATAAGACAAATTCCTGATATTTTTCCATTTATCTGAGCTGCCCAAGTCGTCGACAATCACAATGTCGTCAATGCCTGCCTGGTTCAGCCGCCAGATGGCCGCGCTGCCGATAAAGCCGGCGCCGCCTGTCACTATGTACATAGTGTATCTCCCCCGTGGGGATATATGAGTTTATCGTAACGGTCATTCAGGATACATGGAAAGACCGGAGCGGACAAGATGCAGACCCCCGTATGCAGGCGCGAGTCCGAAGTCGGAAAGCAGCGCATGCAGCGGACGTCCGAAAAGTAAAGGCAAGGCTTCAGCGGGCACGGCGGCGCGCTCCATCGCCAGTTCCCGAAAAGCGTGATCAAAGCGCACGGTTTCCAGCAAGATTCGCTCGGCTTCGGTATCACAATGGGCACGCAGAGCCAGAGGACTAAGACGCGTCCAGGCGCATTCGGCTTCGTGCGCCCCAGCCAAGGGCAGCCAGTCAGGATGCAGCAGGGGCAGCACATCCGTCCGCGTCAGGCGCCCTTGATCATACATGGCCGCCAGCGCGGAAGCGTCCTCGCAGAATAGCGCCCTGCACTGGGCAGGGCGCTTGGCGTATACGGAACATTTGT
>WRKB01000283.1 GCA_009778295.1 Betaproteobacteria bacterium
AACCCTCGGATGACGGGACCAAAACCCGTTGCCTTACCGGCTTGGCGACACCCCAGTACTTGCCTATCAGTTGGAGCGAGAACGTTGCCAGCTCAACATAACGCTGTGTGGCAATATGCCCGCATTCCTTTTCCCCGAAAAAAAACAGCGGCATTTCTCGCGGCGTGTTGATCGCGAAACAGGCCAATCTGACTCGCTCCGCTGCCGCTCATGACAGCCGCTGCCGCGCCTTGCTGGAAAAATTCGTGTTTGATGCGCGCAAGTTCCGGATAGGCCGGAAAAACCGCTTCTTCCAAATCATTTATGCAGTGGAAACAGAAGTGCATCTCCTTAGCCTCAGATTCCTGCCTTGTCAAGTCATGAGATGCAGAAAAAGGGTGCAGTGCATCCCATGCCGCATAGGCCCATGACGTTGACACTTTCACTTTGGGGCAGACCAGCACAAGCCAAAAAACCGTCTCTCCCTGCGTACAGGGTTCAAGAATATCGCCTATGCCCCGTACGCGGCAGGGACGATCCTGCAAAAAAAACGGAACATCGGCGCCTACCTGGGTGGCCACGGAGTTCAGCGTTGTCGCATCAAGCGCCTGCGGGGCCACCTTGTTCAAATAACGCAGAAGAACGGCAGCATCGGAACTGCCGCCACCCAGCCCCGCGCCGGAAGGGATGCCTTTTTCCAATCTGAGCGCTATTGGGGGGGAAAAGGAATGTATTTCGGCGTACAGCCCATACGCACGTGTCAGGGTATTATCGCGGGGATCAAGTTCCGGATCGGAACAGCTCAACGCCAAGCCGTCACTTTCACCTGGTGTTATATGCACCAGATCATACGGTTCCGGCAGAGGAAGGAAGAAAGAATCCAGAGTGTGATAGCCCCCCGGCAACACACTCGTGATGCGCAGGGAAAGGTTGATTTTGCAGTTGGCGCGCAGGGTGATTGGGGCCATATAAAATTATTCCAAAACCTCGATCGTCAATTTGTCATTTGTGTACACGCAAAGTTCAGATGCAATGTTCATAGATTCGAGTACGATGCTTTTGGCGTCGAGCGAAGTATGGCGTACAAGCGCCCTTGCGGCAGCCAAGGCATAGGAACCGCCACTGCCGATGGCGGCCAGCCCGTCGTCTGGCTCAATTACGTCGCCAGTACCGGAGAGCATCAGCAGGTGTTCCTTATCCGCCAGTAGCAGCATGGCTTCAAGGCGGCGCAGGTATCTATCCTTACGCCAGTCCTTGGCGAGTTCCACCGAAGCGCGCAGGAGGTTGCCGCGCACCTCGTCCAGTTTGGTCTCGAAACGTTCAAAAAGTGTGAACGCATCGGCGGTGGCTCCGGCAAAACCTGCCAGTATCTTGTCGTTATACAAGCGGCGAATTTTGCGGGCCGTATGCTTCATGACCAATCCCTGGCCGAGTGTCACCTGACCGTCGCCGGCCATGGCTACTGAAGAATCGGCTTTTACAGCCAGTATTGTCGTCGCATGAGTTTCCATAATCATAAAACCTCTTTCCAGATTTCATTCCTTTCCTTGTAACGTTCCTTAAAGCGATCAAACTGGGTTTGTTCCGCAGGGCTGCGTATGGCGCTCTTGGCCTGACCCATGAATTGTTCCGTTTTTTTCCTGTTGTTGCTGAACAAAGCCGCATAGGCGAGGTGAATATATGCTTGGAAAAGCATGTTGGCCTTGCCCAGCGAACGGCCATAGAATTCATGCACATCGGCGTCATCGGGGATGTGCCGCAGCACTTCTTGATAATAAGGATGCGCGGCCTGCGGTTTTCCCGTTTCATCCATAAGGCGCGCATAGTAGAAGCGCGCCATATAATCCCCGGGATCTTTGGCTATAGCGCGCAGCAGCAGTGTGCCTCCCCGGTCCTGATTGCCTTTGCTGTAATGAAAAATGCCTGCTTCCCGCAACACAAGCGAATCGTCTGGGGCACATTGTAACGCGGCTTCAAATGCCTTGGCGGCATCTGGGATTTTGCTCTGACGAGTAAGAACCATGCCTTCGCCCATACGCGCAAGACAATCCTTGGCCGGACTTTTGGCAAAAGTCTGCAGGGCCATATCCACGTCGCCGTAGCGGGCAAGCAGCAGGGTTTTTACCCGCTGGAAGCGGCTGTCGTCCTCTTTACGGTTGCGAATGCTCGCGGGCTGCGATGCAATGCGGGCAGTAATGTTGGTGATGCGATCTCCAATATACGGGTGAGTGGAAAGATAGGTGGGGATATTTCCCCCCCCGCTCATCCAGCTTTTGCGGCGGAGTTTTTGAAAAGCGTTAACCATTCCGTGGGGGTCGTAGCCTGCTTTGATGAGATATTGGAAGCCCTGCTGGTCAGCTTCATTTTCATCAATCCGGCTATAATTGAGCATGGCGGACTGGCTTGCTGTCATGGCTCCCATTATAGCCGCGCCCCCGGCGCTTCCGCCCAGGGCCACCCCGGCGATGGTCACCAGCAGTGCGCCCAAAGTGAGCATCTGTCCACGTTCAATGCGCGACGCTACATGATGCTGAGTGACATGGGCCAGTTCATGTGCCAGAACGCCCGCCAGTTCAGATTCTGTTTCAAAATTCATGATCAATCCGGAAAACACATAAACGTAGCCGCCGGGTATGGCAAAGGCATTGAGTGTGTTGTTGCGGATTACGCCGGTAGTATATTTGAAAGGCTGGGGCGGCAGTGCGGAGAGGAGTTTGTCGACAATAGAGCGCACGTATATGCTTACTTCCGGATCATCAATCATGGGCAGTTGTGAGCGAACAAGCACATCGAACTTGCGGCCCATTTCTATCTCATCTTTGATGCCTACGCCGCCGAAGAAAAGGGAGGCATGCACAGGCCAGGTATCTCCCAAGAGGAGGGTGAGGCCCATCAGGACGCATACAACAACATGTGATGCTTTTTTTGCGGCTTTCATGGAGATATTCCTGGAGAACCACGCGGTGTGCAGCGTAATTTTTCAAGACAGCGTGTGCCGTCAAAGGAGTATGTCCCAGATCTGCCCTTCTGGAGTGTCCCGTACCTCAACGCCTAACGCGGAGAGTTCGTTGCGCAGGATGTCGGAAGCGGCAAAATCCTTATTTTGCCGGGCAATTTTGCGGTTTTCAAGCATAGTTTCCACGGTGGATACATCAATGCATTTGCGTACAAGCTGTTGCGCACGCAGAGCCTGGAGGAAACCGTCGGCATCGCTGCCGAAAAGTCCCAAGATATTATGCCACGTTTTCGCATTGCGGTGGAAAGCGGTGAAAAGTTCCCGCGCGCCTTCGGAAGAGCGTAGTTTACTGTCTTCGAGTACTTGGCGCATCATGTGTACAAGGGCGAATACATGACCGATGGCGGAGGCGGTGTTAAGGTCGTCTTCCATGGCTTCCGCGAAGGCATCCTCCAGTTGCTTTGCCCCGACGGCGAACTCATCGGGAAAGGAGGTGTTTTTCCAGAGATTTTTTTCCAGGAGGGCATGGCTTTCCGCAAGCGTCTGGTACACGCGTTTTTGTGCCTTTTCTGCTTCGTCCATCCTGCCGGAACTATAGTCTACAGGGCTGCGGTAGTGTTTGCTCAACAGGAAGAAGCGCAGGGTTTCCGGGAGATACTGTTTCAAGATATCGCGGATGGTCGTAAAATTTCCGAGGGATTTCGACATCTTTTCGGAATTTACCTGTACAAAGCCGTTGTGTACCCAGAAACGCGCCATTTGCTGCGCGCCCGCGGCTTCACTCTGGGCGATTTCGTTTTCGTGATGAGGGAAAATGAGATCAAGGCCGCCGCCGTGGATATCCAGAGGCAGGTAGGGGGCGCTCATGGCCGAGCACTCAATGTGCCAACCGGGGCGGCCTTTGCCCCATGGACTTTCCCAGAAGGGTTCGCCGGGTTTGGCAGCCTTCCAGAGAGCGAAGTCGAGGGGGTCATCCTTTTCCTCGCCAGGAGCGATACGGGACCCTGCCCGGAGTTCATCGGGGCTGCGTCCGGAGAGCTTGCCGTATTTCGGAAAGGCGCGCACCCTGAAATACACGTCCCCGGAAGGCGTGACATACGCTTTGTTCCGGCGGATGAGTTCCTCGCACAATCCCTGCATTTCCTTGATATGGTCGGTTGCTTTGGGCTCGGCATCGGCTCTCGGCACGCCCAGAAGATCCATGTCTTCATGGAAGCGGCGCATATAGGTTTCAGCGACTTCGCGCCAGTCACGCTTGTCGTCATTAGCGCGCTTGATGATTTTATCGTCTATATCGGTGAAGTTGCGTGTAAAGAAAACTTCGAGTCCAGTGGAGCGCAGATAGCGCGCCAACACGTCAAAGACCAGAGCCGATCTGGCGTGGCCGATATGGCATAGGTCATAGGCCGTGATGCCGCAGACGTACATATGAACTTTGCCAGAGCGCAGAGGAACGAAGTCTTCTTTTTTGCGGCTCAGGGAATTATACAGTTTCATTTCAACCGTCCAGATTGCAATCAAGCATGGCTAAGCGGCCCTGATGGCGGCCGCCTTCAAATTTGCTTTGCAAAAAGGTATCCACGATAGCAAGCGCGAGGCCGACGCCGACTATGCGTTCGCCCAGGCAGAGCACGTTAGCGTTATTATGCCGCCGCGAGGTGCTGGCGAGAAGTTCATTGGTGCATACTGCGGCCCGTATGCCTCTAAAGCGGTTGGCCATCATGGACATGCCGAGTCCTGTGCCGCAGATGAGGATGCCGAGATCGCCGTGTGCCAGTACCGCCTTGCACAGCGCCTGCGCATATACTGGGTAGTCGCAGCTTTGGATGCTGTTGGCGCCATGGTTCTGTATGGCGTAACCCTGTGTTGCAAGGTGTTCAATCAGAGTGCTTTTCAAGGCAACTCCGGCATGATCCGATGCGAGGTGGACGGTCTTCAGCATGAGAGATCCCTGTTGTATATTTAAAAGCGTTGCATTTGGCGTATGGGAAGCATTGGGGTGCCGGGAGGCAGTTTCAGCTCCAGTTGTTCCGGTGTAAATGGCTGATCCATACGTTGGCGCTCCTTGACCAGCAAGATGGCGTAGCTGCCGTTTTCATGGCGTGCTTCTATCTGTTCCGGGTATGGGAAGGTCTTGTCGTTGTCATAAGTGAAGCTCAGACGCCAGCCGCCTTTTTTTTCCTTCCAGCTTCGCGGCAGTCCCTGTGAATCCAGTTCCAACAGGCCGCCTGGGGTTCCCTTTTCCGGCAGAATGAGGCTCATCCCGCCGTTCTGTGCACTACGCGGCTCGTTGGGCGGCGCGAGGCCGAAGACTGCGCCGTAGTCGCCCGCCAACAAGGCCGCGAGGTCGCGCAGGCCGAAAGGAAGCGGCAGGCCGTAAGCCAGCAGACCCTGCTGCGGACCGTCATGGTAATAGGCGCGGTTTTCCTGCATGGAGTAGACAAGAAAGCGCGAGTCGGTCTGTAGAATTTTGGCGGCGTTTACGCCTACGCCGGCCCGCACGTCAAGGCGAATGGGGCCGCTGCCGTTTTCCCAGAGCAGTATGATGACCCGGCGTCCGTCGTCATTTCCGCCAAAACGCAGGCTGGCTTGCACGCGGGAGGGATGATGATGTTCCTCAGCGCGTTGTGTGGCATATTGCACATAGTTTTTCCAAATGTTTTGGACGGCAGCCGGTTCGAGCGGCCTTCCATTCTGCCGCGCAGCACAGGCGTTGAGGAGGAGAACAGACGCAAGGCAGAGTAGAATAGAATAATGCAATGGGGTTCTCATATTTTCGATAGTCTTTCTCGGATGCTGTCGGCGTTTTTGGGGTTGAGATCAAGCGCTTTGGCGTATCCCTTGCGGGCCTCTTCAACTTTGCCGAGAGCGGTGGCTATATCACCGTAATGCTCCCAGATGGTTGGGTCTTCGGAACTGTCCATGTCGACAACTTTACTGATGCTTTCCCAAGCAGCGTTGAATTTGCCGAGCCGATACTGCGCCCAAGCCAGTGAATCCAGTATATAGGCAAGATCAGGCGCCAGATCGACAGCTTTGGTCAAAAGTTCGAGGGCGCGGGAAAGTTCGCGGTTCTCATCTGCCAGTGTGTAGCCCAGATAATTGAGAGCTTGATAGTATTTGGGATCAGCCCGGGCTATTTTTTCCATGGCGGCAAATGCGGCTTTTTTATCACCGCGCTCGTCCAGAAGTGAGGCGCGCAGGAAGGCAAGATCCAAATCAGCAGGCCAATTGCGCATACCCGTGTCTGCCAACGCCAAAGCGGCGTCTAGACGTTCCATGAAGGCAAGGTGGCGGATTTCGAGTTGGAAGAGTTTATGGTCTTCAGGAGCTTTTTCCCGTTCTTGCTTCAAAAAGGCGAGAGCTTCCTCCTTTTTTCCCAGTGTAGCGAGGAGCTGGACTCTGAGAGGAATGGCGCGTCCATACACGGAGCTGTCCGGAGAAATGTGCTCGATCCAAGCTAGTGCCTCCTCCGGAGAGTTGTTTGCATCAATGGCGATGCTCGCAAGATAGAGATACACCTCTTCCGGAGGATTGGGATGTTTGCGCAGTTCTTCCAACAGTATCTGCGCAGCCTTCCATTGCTTGTTCTCCAAAAAAATGCCCACAGCAGCTAAAATAAAATTTGGGGAATTTGGCCCCTTGCGCGTGTATTCTAGGGCACGTTCTGTTTCGCCCAAATTCAGGGAGAGGGTCACAAGCCGTAGGAGCAGATCAGGGTTGGTTTCGGAAAGACGCAGAAGTTCATCATAAGCTTGACGAGCGTTTTTATGGTCTTTGCGCTTTTCATACAGCAGCGCAAGTTCCGCCCACGCCTCGATGAGTTTGGGTTGTTCCTTTACCGCAGCGGTAAAATGTAGCAACGCGTCGTCCTGTCGTCCCAAGCCGTTTAGCGCGCGCGCGTGATAATATTCGACGAGATAGTTACGGTCTTCTCGCGGTAGCGCCGAAAAAAGTACGTTAGCCTCTTCAAAGCGTTTGCGCTTCACAAGCAGCAGGGCCAGCTCGATCTTGGCATCCGCCACTTGCGGATGTTTTTCCGCAAAAAGACGCATGTGCTTGACGGCTTTCTCCGCCTGTCCATATTCAAGCAACGCCTCGGCCATAAGTAAATTCAGATTTGTATCGTCGGGATAAACGGCCAGGGCTTTTTTCAGGATCGGGATCGCATGGGGGGATTTACGCCCTATAAGCCAAACCGAACTATCCAGAAAAATTTGTACATTCGGCTCCAGCACGGTGAGTTTGTCTAGCGCTTGCAGCACTTGCTCTTCGTTGTTGCCGCGCATGCCCAGATCGAGGAGCAGGTAGTGGTAGCTAATCTGCGCCGGGATGGAGAGCTTCCAGTTTACTTCCCGTGAATCGCCCTGTGCTTTGGCCCGTGCGGCGCTACCGCCGCAACCGAGCAGGGAGTGGGCGAGGACAAAGGCACAAAGAAAAATAAGGCTGAGGCGTGACATGCGTATTCCTTAAAAAAACAGAATCCGTCAGGATTGGATCCATTGTTCGGAAAAGTCGTTATAATCCTTTGCAAGTTGCTGCTGCAACTTTTGCAGCAGACGTGTTTCCAACTGGCGCACCCGTTCCCGTGTGATATTGAACCGTTCGCCGATTTCGCGCAAGGTAACGGGTTCGTCGCTCAACCAACGGTTTTGGAGTATGTAGGCTTCTTTTTCAGAAAGTGTCTTGATCACCCCGATGCTCTGCTGTACGTTATATCTGATCTCTTCAGTAGCCAGGTTCTCTTCGATTCCCGGCCCGAGAGCCGGTAGAAAGTCCATCCGTGTGGCGGCGTTGGGGTCATCGTTGACTTTTGCGTCCAGGGAGATATCCGCCGCCGCCAAGCGCTGTTCCATTTCCAATACCTGCTCTTCGCTGACGCCCAGGCGGGAGGAGAGCATGGCCGCATCGGGATCAAATCCTTCGTTGATAAGCTTCTGCCGTTCCCGGTGCAGGTTGTAGAACAGTTTGCGCTGGGTTTGGGTGGTTCCGATTTTGACCATACGCCAGTTGTCCAGGATGAACTTTAATATATAGGCTTTGATCCAGAAGGCGGCGTAATAGGAGAACTTGATGCCCTTGTCGGGGTCAAATTTGTTGACGGCACGCATCAACCCCACATTGCCCTCCTGTATGAGATCCAAGACATTTTGCATCCAGCGTCGCTGAAAATCCATGGCAATTTTGACCACCAGTCTTAAATGGGCGGAGATGAGCAGAAAGGCGGCTTCACTGTCGTTATGTTCCTGTACGCGTTTGGCAAGCCGGTACTCTTCGTCTGGTTTGAGCAGGGGGAAACGGCTTACCTCCCGCAGGTACAGATGCAGATTGTCGCGGACATTGGCAGGAATGGGCAGGCTTTTGCCTTGCGGGGCGACTTTTTCCTTGTCTCCCACATCAATGGCGGGAACGGCGTCCCCATAGGTGTCCGTTACCTCAATATCTTGGATTTCCTGATCGTCTGCGTCAAGAATTTCCACGTCATTTTCTAGGGGGGCATGTGGTGTGGAAAGTTCCGCTAAAGTGTGCTGTGTTTTTTTCATGGTGTGTTGCTGAGAGGAAAACCGGAATACGAGATAGGTGCCGAGAACAGCAATCTTATCGGGGAATTGAGTGCTAGGGCAATCCTCTGCTGTTGTGTAGCCTACAGTTTCTATTTGTTTTTTTCAATATTTTTCAGTAGGGAGAAAGTGCTGCAAGAAAGTGCCTTTTGTATGCGGCATAGTGATTCCCGTCAACTTTGAGCGGAAATTTTATGAAATAGTTCCGCTCAAAGTGCCTGTTGCTGGAGAGTGTTCTGTGTCCGAATTTCGTAGCGCCTTGGTGGAAGGAAAATTTTTCGTACTTGACGGTGCAACCGGTACCATGTTGCAGGCTGCCGGTATGCCTGCGGGAGTTGTTCCGGAGCGTTTCTGCCTGGAACAGCCCGAAGTGCTGAAAAATATTCATGACGCGTATGTCAATGCCGGCGCAGATATGATCGTCACCGCCACGTTCGGCGGTAGCCGCTTCAAATTGCCGGGGGATATCGATCCCAGGCGTTTCAACCGCATGATGGCGGAAGTGGCTGTTTCCGTGGCGCGTGAGGCAGGGAGAAGGATTTTTGTGGCGGGCAACGTTGGTCCCAGTGGTTTTTTTGCCAAGCCCTTGGGCGAATTGGACCCCGCATCACTTGTGGAGGGCTTTCGCACACAGATCCAAGGTCTTGTGCAGGGCGGAGTGGACTGTATTTTTATTGAGACCCAATTTGATCTGGCTGAAGCGCGCGCGGCTGTCGTAGCCGCGCGGATGGAATGTGACTTGCCCGTTCTGGTGTCTATGACTTTTGAGCAAGGCATGAGCCTGACCGGTTCCAGTCCGGAAATTTTCGCCCAGACTATGCTCAACCTCGGCGTGGATGCTCTGGGCACAAACTGCGGTGCGGGGCCGGAGCAGATGCGTGCCGTAGTGGAAGAATTTCTCGCCTGTGCCCGTATTCCGGTACTGGCCGAACCCAATGCCGGTCTGCCGGAACTTATGAACGGCAAAACCGTGTTCCGTCTGCCGCCGGAAGCTTTCGCCGAACAGACAGTTATTTTTGCTGCCGCTGGAGTACAGCTTCTGGGAGGCTGTTGTGGCACCACTCCCGAGCATATCGCGGCCCTGCGCCGCAGGGTTGACGGCATGAAGCACCGTCGGCCCGAGACGTCCATTATTTCCGGCATCACGCTCACCACGCGCACCAGCCTCGTATTTATCGGCGGTGAGGCTCCGCTGGCCATCATTGGAGAACGCATCAATCCTACGGGAAAGAACGTTCTGAGCGAGCAGCTACAGGCCGGGGAATTTACCCGGGCGCTCCTGTATGCGGATGAACAGGTATATGACGGAGCACGACTTTTGGATGTGAATGTGGGGGCTCCGCTGGTGAAAGAAGAAGAAGTCCTGCCCGAACTGGTGCAGCGCCTCACCGCCCGCCACGGCACGCCGTTGGCGCTTGATTCGTCAAACGCGCAGGCTATTGCACGGGCGTTGCCATATTGTCCGGGTTCGCCTTTGGTGAACTCCGTGAGCGGAGAGGCAGGCCGCATGGAAGAACTCGGCCAACTGTGCCGCGATTGGGGGGCACCCTTTATCCTGCTGCCATTGCGCGGCAAGAAATTGCCGGTTATGGCCGCAGAACGCATCGCCATTCTGGAGGAGCTGTTGCTTCAGGCTGAGGCCCTCGGTATTCCTCGCAGGTTGCTGTTGGTGGACGTGCTTGCCCTTGCCGTATCCGCCAGAGGGGAAGCCGGACGGCAATGCCTGGAGACCATTCGTTGGTGCGTGCGTGAATGTCTGCCGACTACCATAGGCCTTTCCAATGTTTCCTTCGGCCTTCCGGCCAGAGAATTGGTTAATGCCGTTTTTCTCGCTATGGCCGCCGGGGCGGGGCTTTCTTCCTGCATTGCCAATCCCGGAAGCCCTCATATACGGGAAGTGGCAGATTGCACAGATATGTTGCTGCATAAGGATATTCACGCCGCACGTTTTATCGCCGGCTATGCCGGTTGGACGTCACAGTCCGTCGGAGCGGGTGTTGCTTCCAAGGAGGCAAAGCCGATCGCAACCAGTCTGTATGGGGCAATACTGCATGGCGACAAGGAAAATGTACTCGCACTGCTGGAGGCGGAACTTGCGGAGGGGGGTATCCCCTTCTCACTA
>WRKB01000284.1 GCA_009778295.1 Betaproteobacteria bacterium
GGAGCGCTTGGCATTGAATGCTGTGCCGACCGGCTGGATATTATTGATCTCCTCGCCCCCATGGAGCATCAGGCAACCCGTATCTGCGTCGAAGCGGAGCGTGGCCTGTTGGCTGGATTGAACGGCGGTTGTCAGGTGCCTATCGCTGGACATGCGCGGATGTGCGGGCCCAAACGACTTACCTTGGAGGCTTTGATTGCGGATATTGACGGCACCGGCCTATTGCGAGCGCAAAATGAAGGAAACTCCGACAATGCCAGACAGACAGGACTCGACCTCGCCGCCCGTCTCCTTGAACAGGGTGCGGCGCGTATTCTTCATAAACTTTATGCCGCACCGGAAGATGATATATGAGTAAAATTCTTCCGCTCCTCCCTCACGCTCTTCAAGCCCGGTTGCCGGAAACACGCATTCCATGGGCGAACAGCGCCGACATGCCCGCACGTTTCAGAAACAACGGCATCAAGCATTGCCCCCAACCCAGAGCTTTGCAAGCCCTGGAATTGGCACTCCACATAGATGCCAAGGATTACCATGTGTACCTTTCCGGCGAAAGTCACCTCGGGCGCAGATATATGTTGCGCGAATTTTTGCAGCCCAGGGCACGCAAAGAACCCACACCACCGGATCTGCTGTATGTGAACAATTTTGCCGTGCCAGACAAGGCGATACTTATTACTGTTCCCCCCGGATACGGGCAAAAAATCAAAAAGGCGCTGGCGGAAGTGCTAGGCAAAATACGCAAAGAGCTCCCCAGTCATTTTGAAGCCGACAGTTATATGGAACGGCGAGCTCGGCTGATGGACAGATTCCAGAAAACGCGCACCCGCCTTTTGCGGAAAATGGACGCTGTTGCAGGCACTAAAGGATTTCATCTTGACTTTGACGAACAGGGCAGCCTGACTTTATACCCCTTAGTGGAAGGCAAACGGCTCAGCGAAGAGGAGTTTGATCGCCTGGACAGTCAGATACGTCAACGACTTAAGAACCAGGGAGACTCTCTGCTACATGCAATGGCCGGTTTCATACGCCAGCTCAGCCGGGCAGAACAAAACTTCAAGGATGATGAGCGAAGCCTGGAACGCGAGGTGGTACGCCAAGTACTTGACGCTTTCCTGACGCCGTTTGAAACAAAAATTCTGCACGCCTGCCCCGACGAGCCTCTGCAAAAGTATTTCAAAGCATTACGCGAAGACATTCTCAGCAACCTTGAGCAGGTTCTTCCCCGGGAAAACCTGCCGCCGCAATCGGGCGACTCTGCCTTGCCCCCCCAGGAGAACGACCCCTACCGGTACGACATCAATCTCTTTGTCGACAACAGCCAGACCAGCGGGGCGCCTATCGTCGCGGACGATCATCCCACCAGTTCCAATCTGCTCGGCTGTGTCGAGCGGGAAGCTGAAATGGGCGCGCTCATCACGGACTTCACACTTATCAAAGCCGGCAGTCTGCATAAGGCCAACGGCGGTTTTTTGGTACTGAACATGGAGGATGTGCTGCAATATCCCGCTGCTTGGGAAGGACTCATGCGCGCTTTGCGTTCCGGTCTGGCCCGTATCGAAGACAGCGGGGAGACGGATGCTTCCACGCGCACCAAGGGTATTGAACCGGAGGCTTTGTGCCTTAATCTCAAAGTTATCCTGGTGGGTTCGGAAAGCTTGTATGAAACCTTGCTGCTCAATGACGAGCGTTTTTCCAAACTTTTTAAAATCAAGGCCCACATGGCCGACGCCACCCGGCGTGATCAATCCGGGCTGCGCGTTTACCTTGCCCGCATGGCGCGCATCATTGCAGAAGCGGATCTGTTGCCTTTCGAGCGTTCGGCGATGGCCAGGCTGATTGATTTTGGTTCCGAGCTTATTGAAGACCGGCAAAAGTTGTCTCTCAAGTTTCCCCTGCTGCGGGAACTGATGATCGAAGCTTCTGCCCTAGCCAACAGGGCAGGCATGGAAAAAGTGGACAGGGGGCACATAGAATCGGCGCTTGATGCGCGCAATTACCGCGCCAACCTGGCGGAAGAACTCTTTTTGGAAGAATACGACCGTAAGCTGATCAAGGTGCGTACCTCCGGCAACGCAGTAGGGCAGGTGAATGGCCTTTCCGTCACTTGGCATGGTAATTTTGAATTTGGACTGCCGCACTGCATTTCCTGCGCCGTGGGCGTCGGACACGGTGGTATTATTGACCTGGAACGGGAGGCGGAACTCTCCGGTCCCATTCATACCAAGGCCATGATGATCCTGAAAAGCTACCTGCTGGATCAGTTCGCGCGCAACAAGCCCCTGGTGATGACCGGGAGTTTGTGTTTCGAACAAAGTTACGCGGGAGTTGAGGGGGATTCCGCCTCTGGTGCGGAGCTCGCAGCTCTGCTTTCCGCCATCTCCGGTGTTCCGGTCAGGCTTTCGCTGGCCTTTACAGGAGCTGTCAGCCAGTCCGGTCAGATTATGGCCGTAGGCGGCGTGAACAGAAAGATTGAGGGGTTTTTTCAGGTTTGTGCCCGACATGGATTGACGGGCGAACAAGGCGTTATAGTCCCGCGCGACAACATGGATCACCTCATGCTTTCACGCCGCGTGGTGGATGCGGTGGAACGCGGACAATTCACAGTTTTTCCCGTCCAGCACATCACCGAAGCCATGGAGATCCTCACGGGTATGCCAGCAGGCCGCAGACGCAGAGACGGAAGTTTCACGCCAGGTTCCATGTATCAGAAGGTGGACTCCCGCCTGGTAGAAATGGGAAAACTCGCGGCATACGCCTACAAACGCATGGGCGGGCAACGCTGATATGCGGCGCGTGGTACGCGGATGAGCATGCGGCAATACCTCATTGTCTGCGGCACAGCTCTGTTCAGCGTGATGGGCGTTTCCAGCATCCTGCCCGTGCTTCCTTTGCTTGCCAAGACCTTTCAGATTCCGGATGACAAGCTCGGCATTCTGATCGCCGCTTTCACCCTGCCCGGCATTTTTCTTACCCCCCTGGGCGGTGTGCTTTCCGATCGCATAGGACGCAAAAGTGTTCTCGTACCCAGCCTTCTGTTTTTCGCCCTTGGCGGGCTGGGTTGCTTTTTTTCCGGTAGCCAGACCGAAGTGATCTTCTGGCGGAGTATACAGGGTATCGGCGCTGCGAGTCTGGGCACCCTGTACAACACCCTGATCGGAGATTTATGTGCAGTTGAGGAGGACCGGCTTAAAGCCCTCGGCGGTACCATGATGCTGGTTGCCATGGGAGGCGCGCTTTTTCCGGCGCTCGGCGGCCTGATGGGCAATTGGCATCTGATGAGTCCCTTTTTACTGGCACTCTGCGCTTTGCCTCTGGCGCTGCTGGTCTGCGTCACCGAACTACCGCGCCCGGCCGGAACCAGCCAAAGCCTGAACAATTATATCCGACAAGGAGCCGGAAGTATCGGCGAACGCGCCAACCTGAGCCTTTTTGCCATTTCTTTTATTATTTTTGGCATATTGTATGGCCCGATCATAACGTATTTCCCCCTGCTTGCCTATTCGCGATATGGAGCAAGCCCACCGCAGATCGGGAGCATTTATGCGGCAACCATCCTCGGCATCTCGTTCGGGGGCATCTTCATGCCAAAACTTTCCCGCAGCTTTTCTGCGCGCGGTATGGGATTGTGTGCGGCGGCGCTCTTTTGTGCAGCCATGCTGCTGATGCCACACAACAGTTCGCTATGGCTCTGTGCTTTGCCGGTTCTTTCATACGGCCTGGGGCAGGGTATATTGTACCCTACCGCCATGTCCGCTCTGACCGGCGGCGCACCGGAACACACCCGCAGTATCATACTTGCCGCAAACGCCACGACGATCCGCCTTAGCCAGACCCTGATGCCGAGCCTGTGCGGTCTGCTTTTTTCCTGGTGGAATTTCGAAGGAGTATTTGGAGGCGGCCTGCTGCTGGCAGGACTGTTGTTTATCTTGGTGCCAGTAGCCTTGCACCGCACGGGGCCGACTGACAGCAAACTGTAATCAAACGGATTGTAACAGAAGAGAGCGGCATACTTGAACAAAATTGTGTAACAATCATCCCCAGCGCTCTTTCCATTCGGTGAGTATCCGTAAGGCCTCAAGCGGTGTGAGCTGTTGCGGATCAAGCGCACGCAGGACAGAACGCACAGGCTCTTCCGGCAGGGAGGGCATTTTTTCCACTGGGGGCTGCTCCAATCCGGGCAACGCAAGCATATCCGCACGCACGTTTACTTCTCTCGAACGTTTTTTTTCAAGTTCGGCAAGCACCTGCCTGGCCCGTTGCACGAGCGGCTGTGGCACGCCGGCAAGACGCGCCACTTCGATGCCGTAGCTGCGATCCGACGGACCAGGCACCAGACGGTGTAGAAACATGAGTTCTCCGCCCCATTCCCTGATGGCGATATTCATGGTGAATACCCCGTCTACCATGTCTTCCAGGGCTGTCAATTCGTGGTAATGCGTGGCAAAAAGCGTACGCGTGCAGCCGTTGCCCCGGCGAGCCATGTCTTCCACCACGGCCCAGGCCAGAGCCAAGCCGTCATACGTACTGGTGCCGCGTCCTATCTCGTCAAGTATAATCAGGCTACGGCGTGTGGCTTGGCGCAGGATCCTGGCGGTTTCCATCATTTCCACCATAAAGGTGCTCTGGCCCCTGCTCAGGTTATCCGATGCGCCCACACGCGAAAAAATTCTGTCAGCAAGGCCAAGTCGCGCCTCCGTTACGGGCACGAAAGAACCCATTTGCGCCATGATACAAATGACGGCTGTCTGGCGCAGAACAGTGGATTTTCCAGCCATATTCGGCCCGGTGATGAGGGCCAGATTGCGTCCGGGCTTCAAGGAGATGTCGTTCGGCACAAAGTTTGCTGCGCCGATCGCCTGTTCCACCACTGGATGCCGCCCTTCACGGATAAAAAGCTCCGTACCTCCGTCGAGCACGGGCCGCGTCCACGAATGGCGGCGAGCCAGCGTTGCCAGACTTTGCCAATAATCCAACTGTGCGATAAGGGCCGCCATAAAAAGCACACGGGGGCGAACAGCAGCGACTTGCTCACGCAATTTATGAAAAAGCTGAAACTCCAATGTATTACGACGCTCAGTTGCGGACATGATCTGTTTTTCCAGCTCATTGAGTCCCGGGGTGGTGAAACGTTCGGCATTGGCCATGCTCTGTCTGCGAATAAAGTGTTCGGGCAGCATAACACCAACGCCGGCGGCCCGGGATAATTCAAAGTAATACCCGAAAACACGGTTGAAGCCGAGTTTCAGTTTGGGCAGGCCGCATGTACTTTGCTCCTGTTCCAAAAGCTGCTGCAGGCGTTCTTCGCCATGTTCGGCAAGTTCAAGCAACTCGTCAAGCTCAGCATTATAGCCGTTGCGGAACAAACCGCCCTCGGTGATTTGCGGCGGAGGCGCATCCACCAGAGAGCGTTCGAGCAACTCACGGCATTCCGTGATTTCGTCCCAATGAGAAAACACCCGATGCAACGCTCCGGGCAGGTCGTCTTTTGCCTGTTCACATTGGCCGGCGTGAGTGCTGCTGTGGGTATCCGGAATGTTCAACGCCTCTCGCACCAGCGGCAACGCGGCAAGGCTATGGCGCAGGGCAATAAAGTCTTTAGGGACAGCGCGATCCAGACTGATACGGGTACTTAGACGTTCGAGATCATAAACCGCTTCCAAACGATTCCTTAGGCAGTCACGTACGCTTTCTGCCCGCACGAAGTACTGCACAGCGTCTAGATTATCTTCAATTGGCTCCAGTTCGCGCCAGGGGTGGCGCAGATGTTCTTCAAGGAGTCTGCCGCCCATAGGGGTAAGCGTGGCATCCATCATTGCGCGCAATGTCCCCCGGCCTTTTCGACCATCCAGTGTGGAAAAAAATTCCAAATTCCGTTCCGTCACCTCGTCGATAATGAGATGGCGCCCCAGATCCAACGCTTTGAACGAACAAAGATTCTTCAGGTCCTGCTTTTGCGTCTGAACGAGGTAGGCCGCAAGCGCACCGCAAACCTGGACAAGTTCCGGTTTTTCCTCCAATCCCAGCGCGGCGAGTTCACGCACTCCCTGCGCCTCAAGTAGACGTTCGCCAGCCCGTTTGAGGAGAAAATGACTCTGAAACGGAAGACGCACCAGCGGCGTATTTTCCAAAAACAAAGAAGTTGGAAGGCGCTGGTTGTCAGGCAACAACAGTTCCTTTGGCGCCATTTTTTGAACCCATTGCCATAATTCAGCCTGTTTTTTACTGAACAGTCCAGACCATTCACCTGTCGAGACGTCGAGCCAAGCGAAGCCTCCCCGGCGCGTTTCTTCGTTCCAGTAGATTGCACCAAGGTAAGAGTGACTGCCGGGGTCCAGATGAATATCCTCAAGCACGGTGCCGGGAGTTATAATGCGGGTAACGGCACGCTTAACCAGACCTTTACTCTGACGCGGATCTTCCATTTGCTCACAAATGGCGACGCTGTAACCCTTACCTGTCAGTTGGGCCACGTATGAGGCCGCAGCATGCCAAGGAACCCCGCACATGGGAACAGGGTCCTCGGCCTCAGGGTTGCGGCTGGTCAATGTTATCTGCAATTCTTTGGCCGCCAGAACTGCGTCGTCAAAAAACAGCTCATAAAAGTCCCCCATACGATAAAACAACAGAACATCACCGCATTCTTCCTTGATGCGCAAGTATTGCTCAAACATAGGGGTGAGTTTTTTGGGGATACTGCTCATGGCCGGATAACCATTACAACGGGCAGAATCGGCTATGGAAGGTGCGATCCCTCCGCTTTGCTTATCAAATGCTTCGCATTCTGGCTCGGTATGTTGCCGTGCGTTTTAATGCTGAATCAAGCATAAAGGAATGATTGATTGCAAATTAAAATTAGGCATTCTTGTCAGGATCAGGGACAATAATATCGGCTTTCACATCTTCAGTCTTTTTGAGGGGAAATTTGTTCCCCGCAGGGAAATTAATTGTGGAAGACATTGTCGCATTTTTGGCCATTTCCTTCTCTAAGTTCCTTATTTTCCACCGGGCCTTCATCAAAGAGGCGGCGAGAGAAAGCCTGTCCCACAGGAAAAAGGCCATACTGACAAGCGCACCCAGAAGAAAACCGGCCAGCAAGATGAAATACGTTGGCAACTCAAGGGGGCGCATAGGAGGAAGGAAAAAAAGATTCAGCTGAAGCACCATATCTCTGCCAAGAACTTCCTGATTCTGGAACAAAAAAAGCATGGAGACGAAAAAAACCAGTACCAGCAGCAACACTTTGATATAACGCATGTATTCCTCCTCACTTATTACGAATGACGTCCTTATACAGAGCAGCAAAGTACGGTGCAAGTCTGGCATAGGTGGCAAGCAAATGTTCCGGCATGACGCGCACCTCATCCGCAACAGCCATGAATGACGAATCTCCATTCCAGCGCGGCACAATATGAAAATGCAGATGTTCCCGAATTCCCGCTCCCGCTGCTTCACCGATATTCAAGCCCAGATTTTGCCCCTGGCAATGGAAACAGTCCTGTAAAATGCTCGAGCATCGTCGCAAAAGGAGCATAAGTTCCGAAGATTCTTCCTCTCTAAGCTCTTGTAAATTCATAATATGTCGATACGGGGTCACCATTAAGTGGCCGCAATTATATGGGAAGGCATTCATGATGACAAAAGAATGCTGTCCCCGGTATAACACCAGACGTTGCTCATCTTCGCCGCAATGAGGGGGGAGGCAAAACACGCATGCATCCGGCTTGGGAGACAAAATATATTCTATGCGCCACGGCGCCCAAAGCTGCTTCATGCCTTTGCTCACTGGGGGCATAATTTTACAGTCCACAGTACTTTAATTATCTTATACACCTCGCCGTTTGGGGGCAAGCTTTTTTGACGAGGCGGGCATCGTCCGCTCATCAAGCTGCTGTGCCAGACTCGTGGCCAATATGCGCTGCAAGGCTGGAGAACTGGCTGTGCCATCCAACTTTGCCGCCAATACTAAGCGCATGATACGCCCCAGAAGCGGTCCGGGCGAAAGCCCCATGTCGAGAAGCTCCTGTGCGCTGATATCCACCTTTTCATAGCGCCATTGCGTGATAAAATGGGAAAAATTTTTACGCATCTCTTCAGATTTGGCACGGGCCATCATAAATAAAATACCGTCCAAGGGAATATCGACAAGCAGATTATAAAGTTCACTCACAGCGCCGCCTCTGGCTTGCCAGGCTTCAGCCAGGGGATGAGAGCTTCGGATTCGCTCGCGCAGGGCAAGCAGTTCTTCCTTCTGTTTTTGCGGAAGGCCCATCCGGCTAAAAACATTGCCGGTATCTTGATAGCTGAGGGGTTGACACAATCCCAGCAAATATATGCACCAGGGCTGAGGCTGCTCTTCAAAAAAGAGCAGGCGGTACCAGTCAATAACTTCGCGCAGAGAAGACAGAAGGGAAAGGATTGCCGGGTGTAAGCTCAAACAGTCATGGATGGCGGGAAGAAGATCGAAATCCTTCATACGCGCGAGGCAGGCAACGGGATTTTTGTCGTCAAGCACAAGTTTCAGCTCATGAAAAAGCCGGGAACCGGAAACTTTGTCCATAAATTTATGGCCCACGGCATTTTTTATCATACGTTCCGTGGCAGAACTCAGCTTGAAACCATAACGCTGTTCAAAACGGATCGCGCGCAGAATGCGCGTTGGGTCTTCCACAAAACTCAAGGTATGCAATACCCGGATAAGCCGTTCCTTTATATCGCGTTGTCCTCCAAAAAAATCCACAAGCTGTCCGAAAGTCCCCCGGTTCAGGCGGATGGCCAGGGCATTGACGGTAAAATCCCGACGGAACAAATCCATTTTAATGGAGGAAAGCTCCACTGTAGGCAAGGCCGCAGGATATTCGTAATATTCCAGACGGGCTGTAGCTACATCGATCCGTGCCTCAAGCCCATCTTTGTCGGGGTAGATCACGACAGCGGTCAGAAATTCCCTGTGTTCGCGCACTCGACCCCGTAATTCTTTCGCCAGCGCGCGGGCAAAGGCAATGCCGTTACCTTCCACAACAAGATCGATATCGTAATTCGGACGTTCCAGCAGCAAATCGCGTACCACGCCTCCCACTATGTAAACCGGCAAGCGCATCGTATCACCGAGTTCGCCTATGCGGCGCAGCAACGCCAGATGCGCCCCGGGGAGTCGGTCACGCAGGAGTTTTTGCACATCACGCTCTCTAGCCCCGGATTCGCGCAAGGGAATGGAGAGGCGTCCAGGCTCCTCGGCAAAGACATTGATGAGATCCGTGCGCGTCACAACGCCTATGGTCTGCTCCTGCTCCAAAACAGGCACCAGGCGTTGACGTCCGGCAATTATGATATTCATTATTTCGTGCAGGGATGCGTCTTGTTGTACGCTTTGCACACTACGTCTCATGTATTCCGAAACGTCCAATTCTTCCAATCCGTGTCCGACCGCACGTGATGCGGTCTGCAGATCCAGAATACCCACACAGATTTTTGTGCCTTTTTTAAACACGGGCACAGCTTTGAGGCCGAAGCGTCCCATAACTTCCTGCGCTTCAAGGATGCTATGATCTTCTTCAATACCCACCACCGGGGCGGACATATAGTCAACAGCGCGCTTATCGTTATTCACCTGGGCATAAAGTTGGCGAAAAATTTCATCCTTTACCTGAGGTAAAGTCTGATCGCGCACAGAGGCGGAAGCTGCATAAGCATGTCCGCCACCGCCGAGTCTTTGGCACACTTTTCCCACATTGATAAGGTCATTCCGGCTACGCGCCACTACTTGAACCCTGTCGCCCATACATCCCAAAGCGAAAAGGACTTCAAAGCGTTCCATCTCCATCAGTTTATGCGCCAGTGGGGCAAAGTCTCCCAGATAGCTGTCAAGTGAGGCTTCGGCAACGGCCACGGAAACACCGTTGAGATGATAGGCGGAAGCGGATTCCAACAGATCGTTTAAAACTTGTACATGCAGGCTTGTCAGTTCATTTCCGGTCAATTCCCTGACAAGCTCCATATCCATGCCGTGTTCCCGCAAGACAGCAGCAGCAAGGAAATCTCTCACAGTCGTAGAACTGAACATGAAAGATCCTGTATCCCCGTAAAGCCCCAACCCCAAGATACTGGCGTCTTCACAGCAAAGAGAAAGTCCCTGGCGGCGGATTTCCTCCAGCAGCAGCGTCACGGTAGCCCCGACTGCCGCCGTGTGTATACTGTGCGACTGGACATCATCGGGGGAATCGGGATGATGGTCCCATACATCAATGGTAACGTCCGGCCGTTGAAGCAGTTCGCCGACATGTGGCACCCGGGCATATTGCCTGCAATCTACCAAGACCAGGTGCGAAATTTTTTTGAAATCAATTCCTTTTACATCTTTAAAGTTATACATGAAGTTTGCGTGTTCATGAAAAAAAAGATGCACGGCCCGTTCCTGCGTACCGGGAAACAGCAGTATAGCTCCAGGGTAGAGGACCGCAGCGCCGATCAAAGAGGCAAACGCGTCGAAGTCCGCATTGGTATGGCAGGTAATAAGCGTACTTCGGGTGTTCATGGCGCACGTACCTGCCCTCGCTGGCAACGGGGGTGAAAGGCATTATGTATACGGCGCAGACGGCCTGACTGTACATGCGTGTAGATTTCCGTCGCACTGATGTCCGCGTGTCCCAGCAGAAGCTGGACGGAACGCAGATCGGCGCCTCCTTCCAAAAGATGTGTGGCAAAAGAATGCCGGAAGGTATGCGGAGAAATGTTTCGGCGGATCCCGGCCTTGAGCGTGTATTTACGGACAATTTTCCAAAGCGCCACACGCGAAA
>WRKB01000285.1 GCA_009778295.1 Betaproteobacteria bacterium
CAGGCGGGCAACGGTATCCCGCAGCTCCGGCGTAACGAACCCCCCACCGGATCCGGAGTCCATGCGAGGCACGGACAAACGGCCGGTGACGCTTGTCAGTTTGTCCACCGTCGTCCAGCCGCCGGAAGGTGCGCGCACGATGCGCCCTGCTTTCTCAAGCTCGCTGCAGAGCGCTTCAAGCTGCTTTTTGGCGCTTCCGGGTAAACGGTTGATGCGCAACAGTTCATCATGGCGTACAGGATGGGGAATGGACCCCAGAAGCCGGACAAGTTCCGGGGCGCTCAGAATGCTCTCCCCATGCCCACGCCGCTTGGAACTTTTTTGCGCATTCGCCATGAAAATCCCGTGAAAAACGCCGAGAGCAGGGTTTCCCCTGCTCTCAGACTTCGATAGATATGCGGTCTTTTATTCCCGATTGCCAAACAGACGCAGCAACATCAAGAAAAGATTGATGAAATCAAGATACAGGGTGAGCGCCCCCATAATGGCGCCCCGGCGGATAGCCGTCGTATCGCCCAAGGGGGCGTTCATACCGAATTGACGCAGCTTTTGCGTATCATACGCGGTCAGGCCAGTAAAAATCAACACTCCGACACCACTGATGACAAAGTCCATCATGGCGCTTTGCAGAAAAATATTCACCAACATGGCGATGACCAGCCCGATAAGGCCCATGAACAGAAAGCTGCCCATGCCGGTCAGGTCGCGTTTGGTCACCGCGCCGTACACGCTCATGGCGCCGAAAGTACCTGCGGCGACCAGAAACGCATTGGCGATGGAAGCCATCGTATACACGACAAAGATACTTGAAAGCGTTACGCCGGTAAGGCCGGAATAAAGCAGGAACATGGCCGTGGCAGTTGCCGCCGAAAAACGATGCACGGCGGCGGACAGCGCTATAACCAGACCGAACTGGGCGATGACCAGTCCGATAAGGACGAGAGTATTGCTGAAAATGAACTGCAGGGCCGCCGGAGACGAAGCCACCTGCCAAGCGATGAACGCGGTAAAACCAAGACCGGCCGTCATCCACATATACACTTGATTCATGTACACAGAAACCGCTGAGACATGTGCATCAGCGATTGTTTGCCTACGAAATGTTTCCATACTGTCCTCCAATTTGTCTCCGCACGCCGCAGTTGCAGGGCTTCACGCGGTTTTTTATTGCGCTCCTCTTCATATAAGACACGATTTTCCTTTGCGCAAGTCCTGTTGCCTTCGGCATTACTGTCACGCGTTACTTGTGTGCCCCGGGGCTTTCTGCTACCTATCAACAATGAGCTGGTTGCGCCTGCGCCCCCGTCCGGCTAACTCGCAAGGAAGAGTATGGATTTGAATTACTTCGATATGGTATTGTTGGTTATTCTTGTTCTTTTCCTCCTGCGGGGAATCATGAACGGGTTCCTGGCCGAGTTTTCCGGCCTGCTGGGACTGTTTGGCGGGTTATGGTACGCGAACTCCGCTTACAAAGATGTTTCCCCGTATCTTGCAAAAGTGATCCAGCAGCCCGTCTGGCGCGATCTTGCCGCCTACGGGCTGGTATTCGTCAGTGTGCTGATGGCGGTCGCGCTCCTGCTGCATATAGTATCCAAGCTTCTTTCGCTCGCGGTGCTGACCTCGCTGGACAAAGTCCTGGGGGCGGCGCTGGGGCTGATGCGCGGCATAGCTATCTGCTCAGTTTCCCTCGTTATCCTGCACCATTTTTTGCCGGACATGCACTTTTTCCACAACTCGCTCGTCACGCCCTGGATGGAGCCTTTCTTACATTTTGCCAAGCTGTACTTGCCGGCCAGCCTGGTTTAGGCATTTTCTATGAAGATATCCTCCCCGCATGCGGCACTTGACGCGCTGCTCAATGTGATTGAACGTCTTATCGGCCCGGACGGCTGCCCTTGGGACAAGGAACAGACGCCGCAGTCCCTGGCTGATTATTGCATTGAGGAGAGTTACGAACTTGTCGCGGCAATTCGTTCCGGCAACCTACATGAAGTACGTGAGGAACTGGGCGACCTGCTTTTTCTTTTGCTTTTTTTATCGCGCTTGTACGCCGACAAGGACATCTTTACGCTGAAGGACGTATTGGAAACCAGCGCCGAAAAAATGATCCGCCGCCATCCGCATGTTTTCGGCAATATGCATTTTGACAGCAAGGAAGAACAACTGCGTGAATGGGAGCGTATCAAACGTCATGAAAAGGCGGCCGGTGAAGGCCCCAAGGGGATTTTCGCCAGCCTGCCCACCGGGCTTCCCCCGTTGCTCAAGGCCTACCGTATCCATTCCAGAGCCGCGCGCGCGGGTTTTACCTGGCCGGAAGATGAGGAAGTGGAACGCCAGATGGAGGCCGAATGGCTGGAATTTTTGGATGCTGGGCGGCAAGGGCGCGATGCGCAGAGCCGTGAATTAGGCGATCTGCTTTTTACAATCGTGGAACTGGGCCGCCGCAAAGGGATCAAAGCCAGCGAAGCGCTGGATCTTGCCCTGCTGCGCTTTGTGGCCCGCTTTGAAGGCATGGAGAAACTCGCCCGGGAGCGTGGCTTGGATTTCGCCGCGCTGTCTCTGGACGACAAGGATGAGCTGTGGAACGAGATGAAAGCGTTGGAAAGTCCGCAATGATGTGAAGGTTTTTTCATGACTCCCATCCATAAGATTCTCCTTGTTTTCACCATAGCGCTTGCATTGCCGCTGTGCGCCACCTTGGCGCATTCGGGCCTTGGGCAATGCGCCCTGTGTGACTGCAAGGCTTTTGCGGGCGGGAAGTCCACCAACTGGCGGTGTGCCTGTAAGCACCATTATGATCATCATTACAATAACAGAAAGGGGCCTTCCAGCGGTCTGCGGTCTCTGCCGCGAGAGCAATCCCCCTTTGAAATCACTCTCGCGGCGGTACGGAGCATAGCCGCCCGCCCGTCCACGAGACGCGGACGCAATACATTGGGCAGTAAAGCTCCAGACGGAGCGCTTTAAAGGTACCCGTTTGGGAAGTGGAGAGGGTCTTGCCGGAAATATTCCCTCCATCTTTCACCCCGGCCCCTCCTGCGCTGACGGTCAGCGCGGAGGAGGCAGGCCAGAAAATAATGCAGCTTCTGGCGCGCAGACTGGGACTTGCCCGGAACATGCTCCATCGTTGGATACGTACCGGACAGGTACGACGCAATGGCGCACGCGTCAAAGCCTTTGACCGTGTGGAGACAGGAGACAGCATACGCGTCCCGCCTTTTGCGCTGCAAATCCTTGCCGCCCTGGAACAGGATGCAGGCAGACTTCGCCCGGCGCGGTTCGGAAGGGAGACACGCAACCGGCCCTTGCCCGATATTGTCGCAGAGCTGCCCGGCCTGCTGGTATTGAATAAGCCTGCGGGATTGCCCGTGCAGCCCGGCAGCGGCCATACGGACAGCGTGGCGGGCCGCCTTGCCGTGCATTTCGCGCATCTGCCGTTCAAACCCACGCCCGCACACCGCCTGGATAAAGGCAGTTCCGGCCTGTTATTGGTAGCGACAAGCTATAAGCGCCTGCGCGCCCTGCACGAAGCCTTTGCGCAACACGAGCTGAAAAAAATGTACCTGGCCTGGGTGGAAGGCGTATGGGCAGAGGATGGCCCGTGCATGCTGCGAGATTTGCTGGCGAAAACGGGCAGGCCGGGCCAGGAAAAAGTCCGGAGCGGCCAGGGCAGGGAAGCCTTGTGCGAGGTGGTCTGCCTGTACAGGAAAGAACGGCGCAGCCTGCTCAGCGTCAACCTGCTCACGGGACGCACGCACCAGATACGGGCGCAACTTTCCACACGGGGTCATCCTGTCTGCGGGGATGTAAAATATGGCGCGCATCCGCACAGGGACGGGCTATTCCTGCATGCTTTCAGCGTGGAGTTGCCGGACGGCGAATATTTCGCCTGCCAGCCGCCCTGGAGTGGAGAATACGCTCTGGATGCGTAACGCGCCCTACAGCAGTTCACCGTATTTTTTTGTATATGCCATCTTCAGCAGCGTAACCAACAGCATGTACGCTGCAAGCGTAGCCGCAAGCCATCCATAATACGCGCCCGGCAATGCCATCATACCGACATTATTGCCGAAGCCCGTGTAGGGAATAAGAGTGCCCAGCGCGATGCCCACGCTGGTAAAGCACAGGACGGGAAACGATGCGCGGCTTTGCAAAAAAGGAATTTTTGGCGTGCGGATCATATGGATGACCAACGTCTGTGACCATAATGACTCCACAAACCATCCGGTATGGAACAAGGCCTCAAATGCGCTGCCATTCACCCCGGGCGCGCCGTGCATACCACCCAGAACAGCAGGACAGATCACAAAAAACATCAGCAGGTAGGTTGTAATGTCAAATACGGAACTTGTAGGTCCAATCCAGAGCATGAAAGATCCTATGGAACCGGCGTCCCATTTTTTCGGCTGCCGCAGATATTCTTCGTCCACATTGTCCCAGGGCACGGCAATGCAGGCTATATCGTAAATAAGGTTAAGAATGAGAATTTGCAGGGGCAGCATCGGCAAAAAAGGCAAAAAGGCGCTTGCCGCGAGCACTGAAAACATATTACCGAAGTTGGAACTGGCAGTCATCTTGATATATTTGACAATGTTGGCAAAGGTTTTACGTCCTTCAACAACACCTTCTTCCAGCACCATCAGGCTTTTTTCAAGCAGAATAATGTCCGCGGATTCCTTGGCCACGTCCACCGCCGAATCAACGGAAATGCTCACATCTGCTTCCCGCATGGCAGGCGCGTCGTTAATGCCGTCTCCCATGAAACCCACTACATGGCCATTGGCGCGCAGGGCGGCAATAATCCTTTTCTTCTGGCTCGGGGAGAGCTTGGCGAATATATTGTAACGTTCGACAGCCTGCCCGAGTTCTGCGGGGGCCATATCTTCGATATCCGTCCCGAGCAGAACTTCATCCCCGAAAAGCCCCACTTGGCGGCATACGCAGCGGGTCACGGCATCGTTGTCGCCAGTCAGCAGCTTGACGCCCACCCCGTGTTCGTTCAAAGCGCGGATTGCTGCGGAAGCTGTCTCCTTGGGCGGATCCAGAAATGCCAGATACCCCATGAGCACCATGTTCGCCTCGTCCATGACGGAAAAAGCCCCTGCTGGAGCGGGATTGTTCTTTTGGGCCACAGCCAGTACCCGCATGCCATCGTTATTCAGATCCTGCATCATATCCAGGATATCCCGCTTAATCCGGGAGTCCAGTTTCTCCACCCGGCCTTTGTATTCCACAAAGGAACATGCGGCGAGCATTTCTTCCACCGCGCCCTTGGTAATGAGCTGCGTTTTGCCGCTTGCGTCCCGAATAACTACGCTCATGCGGCGGCGGTTGAAATCAAAGGGGATCTCGTCCACCTTGATATACTTATCCTTTAGATCCAGAAGCTCCTCATCCTCCGCGTGCTTCAATATGGCGACGTCAATCAGGTTCTTCAGCCCTGTCTGGAAATGGCTGTTGGCAAAGGCATGGCGCAACACCCGCATATCCTGATTCCCTTGGATATTCAGGTACCGTTCCAGCACGATCTTGTCCTGGGTCAGCGTACCGGTTTTGTCAGTACATAAAATGTCCATCGCTCCAAAGTTCTGGATGGAATCCAGCTTTTTGATGACCGTTTTTTTTCTGGCCATGCGCACAGCGCCTTTGGCCAAGTTGGTGGTGACGATCATGGGCAGCATTTCCGGAGTCAGTCCCACAGCGACGGAAAGCGCGAACAAAAAGGCTTCCAGCCAATCCCCCTTGGTGAAGCCGTTCACAAACAGCACCACCGGCACCATGATCAGCATAAAACGGATCAGTACCCAGGAAACGGCATTTACGCCTCTTTCAAAGCTGGTAACCACTTTCGCCGTGGTTCTGGCCAAAGAACCAAGGACAGTATTGTCACCGACGGCGATAGCGAGACAGGTGGCGGTACCGCTGATAACGTTGGTGCCAATGAAGGCAAGATTATCCAAGTGCAGAGGATCGCTGTGATCAAACTCATGAACCGCGCTGAATTTTTCCACAGGCTCACTTTCTCCCGTCAGTGCGGACTGGCTGATAAACAAATCCTTGCAGGAGAGGATCCGCACATCCGCCGGCACCATGTCGCCAGCGGCCAGAGAGATGATGTCGCCCGCCACCACGTCCTCAAGAGGAATTTCGATCTTGCCCCGCCCGGAACGCAGCACGTTGGTGGTGGTTTTGACCATGGCCTTCAGGCGTTCGGCCGCCTTGTCGGAACGGTACTCCTGTATAAAACGCAATGCGCCGCTGATAAAAACCATGCTCAAAATAATGGCCACTGTCTTTATTTCACGGTCTTCAGGCTCAGGCAGCACAAAATCGGTGAAAAAGGAAAGGCAGGCCAGAACGAACAGCACCACCGTAAAAGGATTGATAAAAGCGGCAAACAGTCGCTTGAGGATAGATTCGCCCTCATGCTGGGATATCTTGTTCAGGCCGAATTTATCCCGCATCTGTTCTACAGTGTCTTCATCAAAGCCGCTTTCTTCCGTATTGCCGTAGCCGTACAGCACGTCCGGCGCGGGCATCCTGGCGGCATCCAGCAGACGCTGGCGGGCAGAAGCAAAAAATTCCATATCCGGTGAAAGCTGCTTTTCTTCACCGTTACCTTCGGGGGGGCCGCTTGCCTGAAAATTCGGCTCGGAGTGGGAGGGGGGAAACTTTTTTCCCATGGCTCGTCTCCTATTGCGCGGAGCAACAGCGACGAAACCTGGCTTCCGTTACAAGTGCCTTACGGAAGTGATGAGACGGCGCATGCTGCAAAAACTCGGCATACATATATCTGAAACAAGGGTGTCCGCCGAACTGGAGCAGCCGTTAGGGAGCTCACAGTTACGTCGACTCGGAACATCGTCCACGCGCTCTCTCCAATATACATTTTTGTATGTGCTGCTGCCCATTTACGCTGACGAGGTCTGGCTGTCAAGCAAGATTTTTCCGGAATAGAAAGGCTCATAACAGGCAGAATTCTCACCAGAAAGAGCTGGTGGCGGCTCTCAGCGCTTGCGTCGCCAGAGCAAGCTCAGGATGAAATTACTCTGGACATTTCCTTAAGAAAAGCAGTATATTTTCTCATAGGGGGGACTCAGATAAACATATAATCCTGCACGGTGCCGGTGCGTTTGGGGCAAAAATAGAGCCTTTAACGCCCAGGTGGGACAATGCGGAAGAAAGGCAGTATTCATGAAGCGCATATTGGCTTTTCTAACGATATTTCTGCTCGTTTGCTCTTCAAAAGGGTACGGCTCGACCCTGAGTGGAATCCCGCAGCCTGCTTCAGAAAAGACGTACCGGGACATTCCCGGTGTGACCAAAGCGGAAATCGCCGCGATCGAGGCGCTCAAATCTGCCAGGGACGAGTTTACCTATGGAGCCACCCTCGCAACGGAAGCATTTATCCTGCCGGACGGGTCTTATGCCGGCTTTACCGCAAATCTTTGCGAGCTTCTATCAAGACTTTTCGGGATACGCTTTGTCCTGAAACTGTATGACTGGGACGAATTGATAAGCAAACTCGAGTCCCGGACAGTCGATTTCACGGGTGAATTGTCGCCAAGAGAGGGGCGGAAGCAAGCGTACAGGATGTCCTTCCCCATAGCGGAGCGTTTGCTCCGGATTTTCATACGCGCGGATTCGCACAGGTTCAGGACCGAAATAGACATACACGGGCTTAAAATCGGCTTTCTGAAGGGAGCCGTCACGGAGAATTCCATCAAAAAAGCCTACCCCTTGTCGTTTACGCACGTCGACGTCGACAATTACCAGACGGCTGCAAGCATGATCAAAAAGGGCGAAATAGACGCTTTTGTCGACGAGGCCGTAGCGGACCCCGCTTTTGAAAAATATGATTTTATCCGTTCCCTGATCTTTTTTCCTATGGTGCACCAGTCCGTGTCCATGGCTACCGCCAATCCCGAATTGGCGCCTATCATCTCTGTACTCAACAAATACATTGCCGCGGGAGGCGTCGACAAGCTCTACGATATTTATAAAGAGGGAGATTTCGAATACGCGAAATATAAGTTGTATAAATCGTTCACGGATGAGGAAAAAGCCTATTTAGACGCGTTGCAACAGCGTAAAGGGGCGATCGGCGTTGCGTTTGAACATGATAATTATCCGGTCTCCTTCTACAACAAGGAAGATGAAGAATTTCAAGGTATTTCAGTTGACGTGTTGGCGGAAATACACAAGCTTACCGGCATACGCTTTGAAGCGGCGACAACAAAAGACGCCACTTGGGCGGAGATATACGAAAAGACGAAAGCCGGAGAGGTCCGCATGGCCGCGCAGCTTTTGCGTTCCGTAGCGAGAAGAGAGTATTTCATCTGGAGCTCCGTTCCCTACTCCCGTTCTTACTATGCCATCATCTCAAGGCTGGCGTATCCGCATCTGGCAAGCTACCAGGTCGTCCGGTCAACCGTTGGAGTCATGGAGCGCTCCGGATACGAAGACGTATATCGTGAGCTTTTCCCCGATAATGACAATCTGAAGAAATACGATACGCACGAAGATTGCCTGGACGCGCTGGAGCATGGGGAAGTGGACCTGCTCATGGCCTCTGAACATATGCTGCTCTCCCAGACGAATTACCGTGAAAAGTCGGGCTTCAAGATCAATATCAAGCTCAACGCGCCGATGGATTCGTATTTTGGCTTTCATAAGAGCGAGAAAATCTTGTGCTCCATTATTGATAAAGCGCAGCAATACGTGCCAGTGGACGTGATTGAAAATACCTGGACTGGCCGGGTGTTCGACTACTCGAAAAAGCTTACGGAGGAACGCGCGTATTTTCTGGGGATCTTTGTCAGCGTACTCTTGTTGATACTGCTCGCGACCGTGTTTTTATACGTAAGAAATGTAAAGCTCGGCAGAAAGCTCAAGGAAATGGCGAGTAAGGACGTTCTCACGGGCATCCTTAACAGACGTTATTTTATGGAACTCAGCCTGATGCAGCTTGAAAGGGCATTAAGAGCGGGCAGTGAATGTTTCATCGTCATTTTTGACATGGATTATTTTAAAACCATCAATGACAATTATGGACATCTGGCTGGAGACAAGGTGCTTGAGGAAACCGCCCAGAGAGTGAAAAAAATAATTCGGCCCTACGATTTATTTGCCCGTTACGGCGGGGAAGAATTTATCATCCTTATGCCCGATATTGATAAGGCGAATGTACTCAACGCTACGGAACGCATTCGACTGGATCTGTGCAGAGAGCCCGTGGATTTCGAAGGCGGGAAAATACCGGTCTCCGCAAGCTTCGGCGTCGCTTGCGCAGCCCCAATGAATGATATAGACCAGGCAACAAAATTCGCGGACATGGCTCTTTACCAGGCGAAAAACGAAGGACGCAACAGGGTTGTTTTCTATACAGGACAGGCATCGTTGCCCCCATAGTCCACACTGACCAGGGTCAAACCGTGCGCCGGCGCCGTGGGCGGCCCTTGGGCGCGTTCATGCGCGGCAAGCAAGGCCGGAATGCGGGCCGGATCGAACTTGCCCTGCCCCACGGCCACCAGCAGTCCTGTCATATTTCTTGCCATCTGCTTGAGAAAACCGTCAGCCTCCACATGCAGGCTGAGTACCTCTCCACCAAACTCCGCCGGATATGCCGCTGTGAGCGACAGCACAGTGCGTACGGTGTCGCGTACCGCAGTACCCCTGTTCTGGAAACTCTTAAAGTCATGCATACCGGTGAGCAAAGGCAGGGCTGCTTCAAGTTGGGGCAGGTTCAGCGAACCGCAGTCCCAGACAAAGGGGTGCAGGCGCGGCGGCACCACTCGCCGGGAAAACCAAAGATCGTAGCGGTAGATTTTTTTTCGGGCGTCAAAGCAGGCGTGGAACCTGTCGGCGACTTCCCGCGCATCAAGGACGCGAATATCAGGCGGCAGCTTGACGTTCAACGCCGCCCGCCAGTTGACGGCGCGCAGGGCAGGCACATCGCAGTGCGCTACCTGGCCTTCCGCATGCGCGCCGGCGTCGGTGCGCCCTGCGCCGAACACGCGCACGGCCCGACCACATACTATGGCCAAGGCGCGCTCAAGCTCTCCTTGTACCGTGAGGGGTGGCGAAGGCTTTTCCTGTATCTGCCACCCGCTGTAAGCGGTTCCCACATAGGCAAGCGTAAGTTTTAGGCGGGGCATACATGCATCACAGTACCCGTTTTTCAAAATAATCCGCTACGGCTACGTACGCTATTCTCCAGGAAGCTGCATACGCGCCAGCAGTTCGGTAAGTTTGGCGACCGTCTTGGGATTGGTATAGGTGAGCACTTCGCCGGCCTGCTTGGGATTCATCCCTGCCAAAATCCTGGCAGCCAGGCGTTCATCCAGAGATTCCAGGGCCAATGCGGCCTGCTTGGGCTTCATATTGGTGTAGGCGCTGATGAGCTGCTTGATTTTCTGATCATGCACATCATGCGCTTCCTTAAGCATGCCCTGCACCTTTTTTTCCGTCGATTGCAGCTCTTGCAGGCGCGATTCCATCTGCTGCTTGAGCATCAGAACATCCTGTTCGCGGCGGGCCAATTCCTGCTGCTTGCGCTCGGGCGAATCAGGCGAAAGAAAAGCCCTGCTGGAGGACGGTGCGGGCGGTGCGTTGACTCCCGTTACGGAAGAAGGGGTGGGCGTATTTGTCCCTTGGGCGGCGGGCGTTCCCGTTCCGGTTTGGGGAACATTCGGACGCGTCCTGAGCGGCAACGGAGCCCCCGAAGGGTCCTGTCCGTTGGAAATCGGCGTTTTCGGCAGCATCTGGGTCTGTTCCGGCGGCGCGAAGGGCGATGCCCCCGGAGCGGCGGCAGGCCGAGACGGAGGCGGAGGCGTATCCATTACCGCCGCATGCGCGACCTGCAGTACGCCGAGCACAGG
>WRKB01000286.1 GCA_009778295.1 Betaproteobacteria bacterium
GGGGGGGGGGCTGTTGCGGCGCGCACGGCGGTATGTGTTGCTGGTAGGGTGGGGGAGCCTGGTGTTGGGCATTTTGACGGCGCTTTTGGGATATGCGTTTCGTAACCAGCTTTTTGATGCCTTGATGGCTCCGCCGGAAACACGGGAAATCCTTGACAAGTATTGGCTGGTCACCTTGCTGACGACGCCTTTGAATTATGTGTGGGGAGTGAGTTCCGGGCTGTTCCGGGCCATCCGCCATGTTCTCGCTCCGCTTTGGGTGACCATGCTGGTTTTTGCGATCATCGTGTTGGGCACCACGGGATTGGGGCTCGGATGGTTCGGTCTGCCGAATTTCGGCTATATGGGAATTGCCTGGGCGAACTTTATCTCCGTGTTGATAGGCGCTGTGGGGAATATTCTGCTTTTGCTGCGCCTCGGGTATATGCGCCCGCGTGATACTCCACCTTGGCGTTGGATTCGACGCGGCGCCCCCTATCTTATCCGCGTGGCCTGGCCGGCCGGGCTATCCCAATTTTTGTGGCAGCTTGGGTATCTGATGATGTTTGCCATTACCGCGTCCCTCCCCTTGGGCAGCGTTGCGGCCCTGGCCGGGATGACGGCTGGCATGCGTGTGGAATCCTTATTGTTTATGCCGGCCTTTGCCTTCAATATGACGGTTTCTGTCTTGGTGGGCAACAGCCTGGGCGCAGGAGACAAGGCTGAAGCCAAGCGGCTCGCCGTTATATTCAGCGTGAGTGGTTGCGCATTCATCTCAGCGCTCACTGCCGTGATGTGGCCTTTCAGGGGCGATTTGGCGGTCTTGCTTTCGGATTCTCCGGCAGTACAGGCCCAGACGGTCTCATATCTGTTCTATAATCTGCTCTCCGCTCCTTTTACCACCAGCAGCATGATTTTCGGTGGGGTTATGATGGGGGCTGGCGCTACCCGCTATAATCTGGCCGTGTTTGCGAGCAGTTTCTGGTTTGTGCGCCTTCCTCTGGCCTGGCTGTTTGGCCATGTGCTTTGGGAGGAGGCGGCCGGAATTTTTTTGTCTATGTTGATTTCTCAGGTTGTGCAGGCCTGCGTGATGCTTTGGGTGCTGTTGCGCCTTGATTGGACACGCTTCGGCCTTGTGCGGCGCATTCAACCCTCTACAAGCACATGAACGGAAACGGTATGTCACAAGAATGTTACATGCGGATAGGCCTTGATCGCCGTGTGGAGTACGATGCGTTATGGGCCTGCTCGCCCAGCCGCTCTATAGACTATAGTCTGGTCAACCTTTGGGGATGGGCCAACCATTTCGGCCTGAGCTGGCGTTTTTCCGACGGTCTGTGCTGGATTCGGCAGATGCATCCGGTACCTTGCCAATGGGCGCCTATTGGCCCGTGGGCTTCCATTGACTGGGCAAAATTGCCGGAATTTACCGAAGGCATTGAACTGGAGCGTGTGCCTGAGGCATTGGTCACAGTCCTTGAGCAGTGCCTGCCGGGCCGAGTAAGTATCGTAGCAGACAGAAATCATTGGGAATATTTGTACGCCACCGGAGACATGGCCGACCTGCCCGGAAATCGCTACCATCGTAAGCGCAACCATGTGAACGCCTATACCAAAACCTACGGCGAGCCGGATTATCGTCCGCTGGATACGGATGTTATTGAGGATATCCTGACCCTGAGCGAAGAATGGTGCCGCTGGCACGAATGTGCGGATTCCCCAGCCTTGGCCGCGGAAAATGAGGCCATCAATCATGTCATCTCGCATTGGGGGGTTTTTCCCCACCTGCTCGGGGGGGCGCTGTATGCTGAGGGAAAAATTGTGGCCTTTGCCGTGGGTGAGGAGCTTGATCCCGGCATGGTGGGCGTACATTTCGAGAAAGGAAGACACGGGTACAGGGGCGTGTACCAGATGGTCAGTTGCTGCTTTGCGCGCGGACAGAAACCGGAGATTACGCTGCTCAACCGCGCCCAGGACCTCGGCGAAGAAGGATTGCGCCAAGCCAAGCTGAGCTATCTGCCCGTAGATTTCTTGCGTAAATATACAGTGCGGGTCCTGCCCGGATAGCCTCTGAAACAACGCCTATCCCCTTTAACGTGCGTCTGAGACTTCAACATCGCCCTTCAAAAATCAGGAACATGCGATAGCCTTGGGTATCATGGCAATAAGTTTGCGAGGCATACAACAACGCTGGTGAAGCTCATGTCAGATTGGGAACCAAATCTATATTTGAAATTCGATAGGGAAAGGACGCAGCCGTCCATTGATCTAAGCATGAAAATCCTGACGGTTCGTCCTCGGCGGATGATCGACATTGGCTGCGGCCCAGGCAACAGCACGAACGTGCTGAAAGTCCGATGGCCACAGGCCGAGATCATAGGCTTGGACAGTTCAAATGCCATGATTGCCGAGGCAAGGGCGAAATATCCGATGATTGAATGGCTGTGCGCAGATGCTTCAGGCGACTTAACACAACTGGGCAAGTTTGATCTTGTTTTTTCCAATGCTGCCATACAGTGGATGCCACGCCATGAGCAGCTGCTGCGAAAGCTGTTCAATATGCTGAACGCGGGTGGGATGTTGGCTATTCAGGTGCCAAACACAGAACGTATGCCCGTTTATATTGAATTGGGCAAGCTGGCGGCATCTGACAAATGGAAGGGCAGATTTGCCGAGGTCGCTGGCGTGCATTCCATGCATGACGCAAGTTTTTATTACGATATCATTTGCGGGCTGTCCGACGAGGTTGATTTGTGGGAGACTCGATATTTTCATGTGATGAACACCCATGCGGACATTGTGAAGTGGTACAGTAGCACCGGGTTGAAGCCGTATCTGGATTGTTTGAAAGATGACGCACCTCGCGCCGAATTCCAGATGGATTTTGAGAACGCCCTCCGTGGCGCTTACCCGGTTCAGGCGGATGGCAGGGTCTTATTCCCGTTTACGAGGATATTTTTTACGCTCAAAAGAGATGACGCGGCGAAATCACGCCTCCCTCTCCATTTCAAAACACTAACATCCGATTGATCGCGGCACCGCGTTGTATTCCCTCTTGCCAAGCCGGGCAAAAAGATATAGTTATTCATGTTCCGCATACATGAGGTGTATCATGAAAGAGAAAATTCATCCTAAAGTGTACAAGGCCCAAATTTCCTGCGCCTGCGGCAATCAGGTGGAAGCGCTTTCCACCAGGGGCGAGAAGGTGCATGTGGAAATTTGTTCAGCCTGTCATCCATTTTTTACCGGTAAGCAGCGTTTTGTGGATACAGCGGGCCGCATTGACCGCTTCCGCAAGAAATACGCTAAGTTTGATAAATAACCGCTTCTTCTTTTTTGACTGCATCGATCCTCCCCGGATAGCCCGAGGAGGATTTTGCGCTTATCGCCGGGTAAGTAATTTTATGATGCTTTTTCTTCTCTCTGTATGCGTCCGTCTTACTGGCGCGGCCAAGGTGCCGCTTGTAGGCGGACAGGCGGTCATGGAGGGTGTGATGATGCGCCACGGCGGCGTCTATGCCCTGGCGGTGCGTCATCCGGACGGCACGATTGTGGCGGAACGACGGCCTTGGTTTTCGCTTACCCATTCGTCTTTTCTGTCCAAGCCCTTTGTGCGCGGTTTTCCCATGCTCATTGAAACTCTCGTCAACGGCATCAAGGCGCTCAACCGCTCCGCTCAGCAGGGAGCCGAGGGTACGGGCGACGAGATCCAGGGCTGGCAGCTCGCATTGACGCTGTTTTTGGCGCTGGCCTTGGCGATTGGCCTGTTTGTGGTGACGCCGCACCTTATGTCCATAGGCATGGACTGGCTGCAGCTGGGCGGCGGCGTGGAAGGTCTGAGTTTTCATTTGTGGGACGGGCTTTTTAAGTTTCTAATTTTTATTGGATATATTTTTTGTATTTCCTTTGTGCCGGACATCCGCCGCGTGTTCCAGTACCACGGGGCGGAACACAAGGTGATCCGAGCCTTCGAGGCAGACGGGGAAATCTCGGCTGGCGAGGCCGTGCGCTACAGTCGTCTGCATCCGCGTTGCGGTACGACTTTTTTGCTTTTTGTGTTGTCTATCTCCATTATTCTGCATGCCGTACTGGTGCCGTTGCTCTTTGTCTTCTGGGCGCCGGAAAGCGCCGTCGTCAAGCACGCGGTGACCATAGTTTTTAAACTGGTACTCATGATCCCGATCAGTACTCTGGCGTATGAGCTTATCCGTTACGCGGCTGGTCTGGGCGACACTTGGGCGGGGGCTGTGCTGCGCGCGCCGGGCATGCTTTTGCAATTGCTTACTACCTACGAACCGGACAAGGCGCAAATCGAGGTGGCTGTGGTAGCCCTGGCCGAGGCGCTCGGTGAGGAGCTGCCGGAACGTCTGCGCGCGCCCGTATACCAGCCTATGAAGTCCAATGCGGCTGGACAGATCAGGTAGCAGGACGGGAAGGACGGCATCGGAGGCATCATGTTCGCCAAGCTTGAAGGATTGGAACGTAACTATGCGGATCTGGAAGCGCAGTTGGCGGAGCCTGAGGTGTTCGGCGATCAGGAACGCTACCGTAAGTTGACCAAGGCGCATGCTGATCTGCGCGAGGTGGTGGGTTTGTTCCGCAAACATCGTGAGGCGCGAGAAGCATTGGAGGAGAACCGCCAGCTTCTGAACGATGCGGATCCGGAACTGCGTGCCATGGCGCAGGAAGAATGCTGCCAGATTGAGGAAGAACTGCCCAGGCTGGAACAGGAACTCAAGGTGCTGCTGTTACCTGCGGATCCTTTGGATGCCAAGAATACCATCCTCGAAATCCGCGCCGGTACCGGCGGTGAGGAGGCCGCGTTGTTCGGGGCGGATCTGCTGCGTATGTATATGCGTTATGCGGAAAACATGGGATGGAAGACGGAGTTGCTCAGTGAATCGCCTTCGGAAACTGGCGGCTATAAGGAAGTTATCATTTTGATCAGCGGGAGTAAGGTTTACAGCCGTCTGAAGTTTGAAGCCGGAACGCATCGCGTGCAGCGCGTGCCCACCACAGAAACCCAGGGCCGCATTCATACTTCGGCGGCCACTGTGGCGGTTATGCCTGAAGCCGAGGACGTGGACGCGGACATCCGGCCGGACGATCTGCGCATCGACGTGTACCGCGCGTCCGGCGCCGGCGGTCAGCATGTGAACAAAACCGAGTCTGCGGTGCGTATTACGCACATTCCCACGGGTATTGTAGTCACCTGCCAGGATGAGAAATCACAGCACAAGAACAAGGCCAGAGCCATGAAAGTACTGGCTTCGCGCATTTTGCAGGCCGAGCAGGAGCGCCAGAATTCGGAAATGGCAGCAGATCGCAAAGCGCAAGTCGGTTCCGGTGACCGTTCGGAACGTATTCGTACCTATAATTTCCCGCAGGGACGCTGTACTGATCACCGCGTCAACCTGACTCTGTATTCGCTTGACAAGATTATGCTTGGTGAAATCCAGCCGCTGGTGGATGCACTGACCTCCCATGCCCAAGCCGAGGCCTTGCGCGTCCAAAGCGATATTTGATACGTTACCTTTTGCTGGTCAGGATGAGTTCCTTGCGGCGCTGGCGCGCCACTTCCTGCAAATCCGTCACCGGGTCGCTTTCATCTACAATTTCTTGCCCAAGAATTTCTTCGAGTACATCTTCCAGGCTGACCACACCTGCCAGACCGCCGAATTCGTCCAAGACCGCGAACAGGTGTGTTCGTGAATTCAGAAACTTCTTGAGCAGCTCGTGCAGCGGCATGCTTTCCAGCACAAAATGAATGGGGCGCATCAGTTCGCCCAAGATATGCTTTTTATCGCCCGAGGCTATATGTTGGCCCAGAGTGCGGCGGCTCACAATACCAACCAAATCTTCATTGTTCTCGGCGTAGAGTGGAATACGGCTGAAGTTCCACAGACCGTGAGTGGTATAGGTTTCTTCCAGCGGCATAGTGACAGGTAGAGAGAAGATTACGGTGCGCGGGGTCATGATGTCGTGTACCCGTTTTTGATCAAGGGCCAGAATGTTGCTGATGATTACCTCCTCGGTCGGACGTATGCTGCCTTCCTTGCGGGACAGACTGACAATGGCCATGATATCGGCTTCCGTTGTCAGGGCATGTTGAGATTTCCCGGGTAGCAACAAGTGGTTGAGCAACCCGAGAAACCAGATAATAGGCGTGAAAAGGCGCGTCAACAAATGGAGTGGCATGGCCAGAGGCGGCGCGAGGGGATTAGCGTATACGACCCCGAGGGTTTTCGGGATGATTTCACCAACGGTCAGGATTAAAAAGGAGAAGACGGCCACAAAAGCGGACATGTATTCCGGGCCGAGTACGCTGGTGGCTGCTGCTCCCGCAATAACGGAACCTGCGGTGCTGACCAGGGTATTGAGCGTGACCACTGCTGCAATAGGTTTATCCACATGGCTGCGCAGCGCATGCAGCAATTCGCCGGAGCGCCGTCCATTTTCACGCAGGCGTTCTATACTGCTCCAAGGTACGGCATACAGCGCGGCTTCAGTGAGGGAGCAGAAACTGCAAATCCCTACAGCGCACACAACAATGCATATCAGCATCAGCATGAAAATCCCCTTGCTTTTCAAATACGGGCACATAGAGTATAGCTTGAACCCATGCAAGCTGACAATCATTCCCATAGCGGCAAGGCGCACACTCTTTCGCGCAAGCTTCAGTCAAACCGGAATCCGGATGCATCAGTGCGGGATATTCTGTTTGACCGTGATGGCACGTTGATCGAGGACAGAAACTATCTGTCCGATCCTAACCAGATAGTGCTTTTGTCTGGTGTTACGCAGGCCCTGCACCACCTCGCGCAGGCGGGTTGCCGTTTATTCGTGGTCAGCAACCAATCCGGCGTGGGGCGCGGGTATTGCAGCCTGGAAAACGTCCATGCCTGCAACCTGCGGTTGGTACAGCTTTTGGCAGCGCACAACGTGCATTTCACAGATATGCTGCTGTGCCCCCACAGCCCGGAAGAAGGCTGCGCCTGCCGCAAGCCTCAGACAGGCATGTGGGACCTGTTGCGCAGACGATACGGGCTTCATGCAGCCCACACGGCCATGATTGGCGATAAGGGCGACGATGTGCGTTTTGGTCGTGCGGCCGGGCTGCATACCGTTCTTGTGTTGACCGGAAAAGGCCGCGACCAGGCGCTTAAGCTCGGTTTGCCGCTGCCGGACGCGGGATTTTGGTCTCCACCTCCCCCGCCACCTCCGGACTGGCCACACGCCGTAGCCGTGGATCTCGCGGCTGCCGTGGATTTTTTAGCAATGGCATCTGCACGTTGAAAGTGTTCAACGCGATATACCTTGAAAAGTATTACATTATGGAACTTACAGACTGCGACGACTTTTGGTCTTGCAGGACAAAACGCGAGGCAATTTCTTCGAACTTAGCCTGGTGCCGGTAAAAAATTTCAACGATGTCGGGATCGAAACGTATTCCCTTCTGCTCCATGATAAAGCGTACGGCATCTTCGTGGCGCTGCGCTTTTTTGTACACACGCGACGAAACAATGGCATCGTATACATCCGCAATAGCCATCAGGCGTGCGGAGAGGGGGATTTCGGTTCCCTTGAGTCCTCTGGGATAGCCGCTTCCATCCCAGCATTCATGGTGTCCCCCGGCGATTTCGGCCGCATGCATCAGGAACATGTTCGATTTCTGAACTTTTTGCAGTTTTTTGATGATACCTTCCCCGTAAAAAGTATGTTGTTTCATAATTTCAAATTCTTCTAGGGTGAGTTTGCCGGGTTTCAGCAGGATGTTGTCGGGGACACCCACTTTGCCGATATCGTGCAATATGGCGGCCCTGCCGAGTTCTGTTATTACTTCGCGGCTGGAAAAGTATTTGTGTAATTTCTGTGCCCGTATGTGTTCGGCCAAGATTTTTATGTATTTGGAGACACGTGCAATGTGATCGCCTGTTTCAAGATCGCGCGTCTCCGCCAGACTGGCCATGCCCCTGAGAAACAAAAATCTGGTGCGGTTGAGTTCGTGATTTTTTTGCTCGGTTTCGGCAATGCGCCAGCATAAATTGGCAACCATCTGATCCAGGGCCGCAGCCAATTGGCCCAGTTCGTCCTTCCTGGCAAGTTTGAAGTTCTGATTCAAATCGCCGGCTGCCACCAGTGCAGCCTTGTCCGCCATCAGCTCCAACGGCTGGGCAATACTTTTCTTGATGCGATACCCGATGCTCCCTCCGAGAATAAGAGCCACAAGAAGGCCGACCAGACTGAATATCTGGCCGCGCTGGTATATGAGCGCGATCTCCGCAGTTCGCGTTTCTGCTTCCGTGTCCATGGCTGCGGCCAAGGTAAGCATAGCGTCATCCACTGCATCGACTTGAGTACGTATGGCTAAAATTTTCTTGAATAATTCGTCAGGAGGCATTTCGCGGAACTGCTCTATGAAGTGTTTTTGCGAGATAATAATGTCATCCAGAACAGCTCGTGTTTTTATGAGTAAGGAGACATGCTCCTGCTTGGAAATGGACGATGCAACCTTATTTAATTCGTCATATGTTGTTGAGATCAAACTAAAAAATCTTTTTCTGTATGTTTCCTGCAACTCAGGGCTTGGAGCCAAGATCATATTGCGCAAAGCCCGTGATGCGGAGATGAGGGATATATCCGCGCCTTTGGCGGCATCAAGGGCCTTCAGATTGACAGCGTATACATCGGCGGCTTTGTCGCGCATGGCCGACAATTGCTGTATGCCTATTAATGCGACCGCAATAAGGCAAAACAACATCACAGCGCTAACAAGGGTAATTTTTGTCCCGACTTTCTGGTTGGCGAAATAGTGCATAGTTTTTCTCGCAGTCTCCGTGCGCTTCATGGATGTCCGGATATGCTTTTCAGAGACGATTGCAGAGACCCACTTCTGGAGAGTTGCTTTTGTTGAATATTATCGACAAATTTTTGGTTAGCATAATCCTTTTCGGTGGGTGCGGGGAGAGGGGCAACCCAGCCGTTTCCGGCGATAAGTTCGCGGTACAGGACGAAGTGGTCTGCGCACATGCGTTCTTCGGATACGGAAGCCAGCGCGTTCTTGCCGCCCTGCACAAGGGTTTTCGCCAGGTTGGGGTCGCGGATGATACGTAGAATGGCGGACGCCAGCGCTTGGGGATTGTTCGGCGCTACAAGTAACACGTTTTCCTTATTCCGGACCAGTTCGAGCGCGGCGGGCAGGGCCGGGCAGATGACAGGCAGCCCCGCAGCCCAGCCGCTGGCCAATCCCGGCGCATAGACCAGTTCTCCGGGCGGCAGGACAAGCATCTTGCAATGCGGGAGCACTTCGCACAACTCCTGTTCACCTAGAATGGCAAGACGATCCAGTACACCGAGTTTTTGCGCCTCGTCGAGAAGAAAGTGGAACATGGAGCCCGAACCTACAAGGCGTACTTCCCAAGGAGGCAAATCTTCCACTTGCCAGAGTGCCGCCATGGCATGAATCAGAGATGCCTGCCCGGATTTTTCTGTCAGTGCTCCGGGCATACAGATGGCGATGCGGCCATTGCGTTGTTCCCCGCGTTCGGAATAGCCATGGTAGCCGGTACCGGGGGGGATGTTCCGGAATTTTTCAGGCGGGTTCCCGCTCTCCTGCTGCACGAGGCTGGCGATCGCGGAGCTGCCGCATACAATGCAATCCGCCGCTGCGTAGCTTTTTTGAAGCAGAGGGTGGCGCATTCTGGGAGTAAAAAAATGGGTATGCATTATTATCGTTTGTTCGGGTTTGCGCCGTGCAGCCAACAAATAGGCGAGTGCGGCCGCCTGCCCTCCGAAACTTTGCAGTATGATCCTGCGGTGTTTACGCAAGTGTAGCCAGATGCGCAGCAGGGAGACAGGATGAAAAGGCCAGCCGCTTCCCAGAGCCAGCAGCGGCAGACCCTCTGCTGCGGCGCTATCGGCCAGGAGAGAATTTTTGCGGCAGATGAGCAACGGGATGAAGAAGTCTGTCTGAGCCAGGGCACGCAGCAATACCAGGATGCGTTCCTGCGAAGGATCCGCCTGGGGATGGAGGTCAAGCAGCACAACGAACATTTGGACACCTGCGCCTGCATGCCGCCGGGGCATGGACGTTATTTGCCATTTATGGAGAGGCTACAAGGGAGTCCCTTCCCGTAGTAACGCTTCCCGCAGGGTCCGTCGCAGAAGCGTTGCCACCGGGCCGGCTTGCCCGTTGTTGATGGGACGTCCCTCGTAGCTGGTAATGGGAACACAGCCCGGGGAAGTGCCGAAGAGCAAAAACTCCTGTGCGCTGTATATTTCCCCTTCCGGCACGGGGCGTGTGCTCACAGGCATATGCGTCTTGGCCAGTTCCAGGGCTTTGAGCACAGTTGTTCCTGGCAGCGCATGGGTGAATTCCGGCACCACCAGCACGCCCTGTGCATCTACAAGAGCCACGTTGGCGATAGCTGATTCTGCCAGATTGCCTTTGTCGTCAAAGGAAAGGGGAACGTCAAAACCCCGCTGACGCGCCTCTTCCGTCATCAGTACATTAGGTAGATAGTTGGTGTTTTTGATGCGCGCAAGGTAGCTCTGCCGTGCCGGTATGGAGCTGCGGCAGGCGCTGAAGCCTTTCGTGTAGGTTTTTTCCGGTAGCTCAGAGGAATGCATGGCGATGATATACAGGCTTGAAACAGGGCATTCCATCGGAGAAATGCCGAACCCCCCCGGCCCGCGGCCAAGCAGGATGCGCAGAGAACCCTGCTCCGTCCCGCTGGCGCGCGCTACGTCCAGAATCAGACTGCGCAAGTCTTCCCACGGGCAAGGCGGAGCAAGCCGCAGAGCACTTGCCGAGTTGCGTAGGCGTTCGAGATGGGCATCGAGCAGCAGTACGCGCCGGCTGTGGTAAGATACAGTTTCAAATACGCCGTCGCCTCGATGACAGAGGTGGTCGTCCAGCGGGATCAGCAGAAGTTTCGGTTCCTTGCAAATAGCGCCTACCCGGTAGTCAAAAAAGGCCAGAATTTTCGCTGTACCCGGGCGGGGCGCGTTCAGCAGGCGTTCAAGATAGTCGCTTGCGTCCAGTACGTCCATGCGCATCTCCCCTTCACCCCGCCCGCGAGGGCGAGGG
>WRKB01000287.1 GCA_009778295.1 Betaproteobacteria bacterium
GGCGCCGGTGCCGCGGGTAAGCTCGGCGCCAAGCTGTTCCTTCAATGCCTCATACAGGGAGACGCCACGCGCCCCGGCGTATTCCGCCAAACGCTCCAGGCGTTTTTTGCCCATTTTGCGCGGCGGCACATTGATGGTGCGGCGGAAGGCGATATCGTCCCCGGCGGTGACCATGCGCATGTAGCAGACCATGTCCTTTATTTCCCGGCGGCCGTAGAATTCTATGCCGCTGAAAATGCGATAGGGCAGGCCGCCCTCGATGAAGCGCTCTTCCAGCGCCCTGCTGAGGTAATGGGCGCGGTACAGCACGGCTATATCGCCAAGTTTCACGCCGGAATCACGTAGCGTAACGATCTGCCCGAAAATCCAGGCTGCCTCGTCTTTTTCATTTTTTGCATGAAAATACAACGGCTTGGTTCCAGACTCGCGCACGGCCGAGGGGAACACCGGCAGGCGGGTCAGGTTGTGGGCGATGAGCGTGGAGGCGGCCGCAAGGATTTGCGGGGTGGAGCGATAATTGGCGGTGACGGCTATGGTGCGCGCATTGGGATAGAGCTTGTCGAAATCGAGAAGGAGGCGGTAATGCGAGCCGCGCCAGGTATAAATGGTCTGATCCGGATCCCCCACGATAAACAGATTGCCGTGGCCCCCTGAAAGCAGACGGGCCAGTTTGAACTGTCTGGCGCTCACATCCTGAAATTCATCCACCATCACATATTGCATGCGCTCCTGCCACTTGGCGCGCGCCGCGGGGAAGCGCTCCAAAATGTAGGTGGCGAAATTGATCAGATCGTTGAAATCACAGCCGAAGCATTTTTTCTGTTCATAGAGATACCGCAGAAAAATTTCCTCGTCGCGGCTTGCGGCGTGCGCGAACCTGGCCTTGATGCGCTCGTTGTCCAGCAGCAGGATGTCCTCGATGTAGGTTGAGGCGTACATCTTTTTGGCTTCAAGCACATTGTCGATGACGCTTTTTATGGTGGCGTCGCGCAGAGTCAGGCCCATATCGCCGAATATTTTCAGCAGGATGTCTTTCCAGTCTTCCGTGTCCAGAATGACGAAGTTACGCGGATAGCCCAGCAGGTGGATGTCGTCGCGCAGCAGTTGTACGCAAAAGGCGTGAAAGGTGCACACCAGCCCGAGATCCATATCGCCCAGAGCCCGGCGCACGCGCAGCTTCATTTCATTGGCCGCGCGGTTGGTAAAGGTTACGCAAAGCACATTCTTCGGGGCTATGCCCAGCGTGGATACAATATGGCAAAAACGCCGGATGAGCGTGCGGGTTTTGCCCGTGCCCGGCCCGGCGACAACGCGCACCGGACCTTCGGTGGCGGCCACCGCTGCCTGCTGTTCCGGATTGAGGTCCGTGAGGAAGTCCATCTGTTCTCTACCTGTATCGCCTGCGTGAAAACTGCGCGCCGGAAACATACGAAGTGTTTTCCACGATGAACAGGGCATGCTCGTCAAGGCTGAATACCAGATGTTCCAGCCGCTTGAGCGCGATGTTGTTGGTTACGGTCAAAATAAGCTCGCGTTCCGATCCCGAATATGCGCCCCGGCCGTGTACCAGCGTGGCGCCATAGCGTTCTATTTTGACGATGGCTTCGCAGATGGCCTTGCCCTTGTCGGAAATGATGCATACGAGCTTGCGATGGTTAAAGAGCCCGATGACCTGCTCCAGTACGAAGGAGCTTATGAAGACAAAGATGATCGATACTATTATGAGATCCAGCGCCATGAAGCTCGCTGCCGCCAAAAACAGCACGGCATTGAAGCAGAAGCTGAACCGGCCTATGGCAATGTTCCAGCGCTCACGGAGCATGATAGCCACCACGTCCAGCCCGCCGCTGCTGCCCATGCTGCGCAGGCAAATGCCCACTCCTGCGCCGCAGAGCGCCCCGCCCGCCACGGCCGCATACAGCTCGTTCCGGATGGGGAGGACATAGCCTCCGAGCAGGTCTCCAAAAACCGAAGTCATGAACACGCCATAGGCCGTATACAGCAGAAATTGCCGTCCCACCCGGAACCAGGCCAGGGCGAACAGCGGAATGTTCAACAGAAAGTACCAGGTCGGCGGGTCGAGAAATTTTGTTACATACCAGATAAGCAGGCCTGTGCCGTAAACGCCGCCGGTGAGAAAACCCTGCTTGGCGACAATGCACTGCGCGCCGGCGGCATAGAAAAAAGCCCCCAGGCTCAACAGCGACAGGTTCCAGAGAATGGACGCGGAAAGCCGTATATTACTGTTCTCAAACAGGGGCATGCCAAACTCCTTGTACCATAAGACCTACCCCCAATTTACGCCTGGACCTTTCCGGCGTCCCCCAGGCAGAGCGGCGCCACGTAGTGCAACAAGCGCTGTTGCAGCGACACGTTCAAGAAATTCCAAAAGAATACACATGGTTGGTACGGCTATGCAGAAGCGTTTTCTTGAGGGCGGGGAGACGTAACGCTGATGCGCAGGCCAAGGGCGCTGGCGACTTTCATTACTGTGAAAAAACTCGGATTGCCTTTACCGGAAAGAGCTTTATACAGACCTTCGCGGCTTAATCCAGCTTCGCGGGCAAGTTTACTGACATTGCGCGCTCGCGCCACAACGCCCAGCGCATGCAGTATGTATGCCGGATTGTCGCCGCCTTCCTCCATCGCTGCTTCAAGATACGCCGCAATAGCGTCATCATTTTTGAGGGAGTCCGCCGTGTCATAACGGCCGAATTCAGTACCGCTCATCTTCTTTCTCCGTCCACTGGGCAGCAAGCTCTTTTGCCGCCTTGATATCCGCTGCTTGTGCAATTTTAGAATTTTCCATCAGAAAAGAAGCATACTCTTCGATGAAGGGAATGTAAACTGTGGTTGACACATCCCGCGCTGTAACACCAAGCTGCAATCAAACGGATTGCAGCCCGGTAGAGAGCTAATGCCTTCGGCAACAGCCCGCCGCAAAGGCACAGGCGGCATTTACTGCCGCCGGCGCATGCCGGAGCGGGCGTGGTTTTCAGCATTCAATCCCGATTGAATGCGACTTGGCATCAGACGCTAATCTTCCTGCAATCATGCGTACCCTCAAAAATTCCGTCGAAAATTACGAAATTTGAAACGGTGCTCGTCTATGCTGCGCCTTAAAGCAAATGGGAAATGCCCGCTACTGGGAGGAGAGCCGCATGAACAGGATTGTAGATATTACTCTATGGGAAAAAACCCTGAAACTGACAACACCTGAGCAATGGTTTTGGGCGGTACAAGATAACCTGGTGAATATCATTAATTTTATGCTTAGGCATGTAGCGGCAGTCTTCAAAACGCCAGCACTTTACCATGCTGCTGTTCAAAATGATGGCATGTCGCTTCGGTATGTACCGGAAAAACTTAAATCCCCCCCAATATGCCTTGCTGCCGTCCAAAATTTAGGTTGGGCGCTTCAGCATGTGCCTGAAGAATGCAAAACACCGGAGCTATGCCTTGCCGCCGTTCAACGGGATGGCAGAGCGCTTGCGTTTGTACCTAAAGAGCTCATAACTCCGGCACTCTGCTTGGCCGCTGTTCAAAGTGGGAGCATGTCGCTTAGGGATGTGCCCGACGCATTGAAAACGCCGGAGCTATGCTTTGCAACCGTTCAACAAGCCCCTTGGGAACTTGCGTATGTGCCTGAAGAATTAAAAACCCCGGCACTCTGTCTCTACGCCGTTCAGCTTGCTGGCAGAGTACTTGAAGAGGTGCCCGACGAATTGAAAACACTGGAACTCTGTTTGGTTGCCCTTCAAGCAGACGGATGGGCGCTTGAGTTTGTACCCGAAGTACTGAAAACCCCGGAGCTCTACCATGCAATTGTTCAGCATGACGGCACTGCACTTATTTTTGTGCCGGACGCGCTACGAACAAAGAAACTTTGTTTCGTTGCCGTTCGGAGTAGTGGCACTGCGCTTGCGTATGTGCCGGAAGAACTCAAAACACCGGAACTCTGCCACGTAGCCGTTCAGTGTGACGGATGGGCGTTTCAGTATGTTCCGGACGCCTTGAAAACGCCAGAAATGTGCCTCACCGCTGTTACAGAAGACGTTTTGTTGCTTGAATATGTGCCGAAAGCGCTCAAAAGAGAGGTCCGGCTATTGTTGAAAAAGGAGGCAAGATGACAGCAAAACAAGATAACGTGCCGGAAACGGCTGTGCTCGAAGTGATTATTTCTGGTGGTCAGACCGGCGCTGACAGAGCTGCCCTTGATTTTGCCCTGGAGCGGAGGCTCGAAATTCAAGGGTATTGTCCGCGTGGGCGCAGGGCGGAAGATGGCCCTCTTGATACGAAGTACCCTTTACAGGAAACGAAGTCCGCTGCTTATGCGCCGCGAACTCGACTGAACGTGAAACTTGGGGACGCCACCCTAATCTTTAACGGCCTGCCGGAGTATTCCGCAGGGACGCATACTACCATCAAGTATGCCCGTGAGCATAAGAAGAAATTCAAAGTGCTGCGAGCTTTCCCGGATGTCATGAAAGATGCCGCCGACCTCGGACGGTGGCTGAAAAAATACGCCCCTCTAAGGATCAACGTCGCTGGAAATGGTGAAGAGAAATGCCCAGGCATGTATGCGCACGTGCTTGCTGTGTTGCGGCAGGTGATAAAATAAGGAAGGATGCCATGAGTGAGCAAGATAAAAGGGAAAAACGCTTGTTGGAAGTGGAGGCAAAGCGCAAGGAAATCCTCGCAGAAGGCGAAAGAGGACGGGGTCTATTCACTACACGGTACTCATTGCCTAGTGACCATCGCTATAGTGGGGTTGTGCCTTTGTTTCATCTCATGTTTACGGTTTCCCTGTCTCGGAAGTACGATGACACATTTTATCTGTATCGCCTTGATACCTATGATGGTGAAGCCTATGACAACGCTAGGGGGCAGGCAAAATGTGAAGGCAGCACATCAGATGCCGCTGACAGAAGAGCTATAGAACTGCTCAAGGAAGGTGTTGAAATAACCCCTTGCTTTACTGTTTGTGCTCGTAAAGGAGGCAAGGCTTTAGTTGAGGTCGTCGGCACTGTGGATGTCTACTGTTTCAGCAGCGATGGAGTTGCCAAGGCAATTGCCATGTTTCTTGATAACGGGGAAGTAAACTACAAAGGCGCACCATTTGTGCATAAGGCATCAAAAGGTTTTCTCTTAATGCTTGAGAAAGAAATCGAAGCAGGAGGCATAAGCCCATATTACAGGGATCATCCCCATCGTTGATCAACAAACAGGAAAGGAAACTGACATGAATATACCCAATGTTGATAAGGAAAAATCCGGATTTGACATCGTAACGGTTGGAAACTTCTATGCATTTAGAGAAGGCTTCTTTTTCGCCAAAGTGAAAGTCATTGAAGACAATTCTGATGAGACGCACTACCGCTTTACCTTGAGAATTCATCCACACGATGAACCTGGCTATCTAAGTACTGTTCCAGACTCGACTATCGTGCCTGTAGAATCTGAGAATGGGAATACGGTATTCGATGTTAGCTACAAAAAAGATAGTTCAGGCTTCTTCGGCTTGGATATGCAGTTCTACGAATGGGATAAGCGCCCAATGTTTCCCGCAAGGAAGCATCAGGCGGTGCTGTCTCGCCTTGGTATTAGCAAATGACTGGTGCCTATGCACAGAGGGGCAATTGCGTATGCCTTTCTCGTTTAGCCATGCTCCACCTTGATATACGTAGCAGCTATGCGGCCATGCCCTGAAAGCACTCAAAAACGAGATTCGAGTGATACTTGCCGCACAGCGGAAGACCGGGCTGACTCCGACAGCTTTTTTGAAGGCTCTGTCACAGTAGGTGATTGACAAAATTTTGCAAGATGCTGTCTAGATATGGCAGGCAACTGATCAGGGTAAAAACAGGATCAATCATTTACTGTGACAGAGCCTTAAAAATAATTTCTAAAATTCAATAGAATCACTGTGACAATTCGCAGTTTTGTTGAAACAAAATGCAAAACTGCAAAGGAGTCGCTATGAGAATGGGTTCGATATGAACAATTACAAAGATTTCGTTGAAAAAGTGGAGGAAATTACTTCACAAGACATAAAAACTTTGAAAACCAAGGTCAAAGCTAGTGTTGATGCCGAAATTATAGCTGAAGCCCTAGCAATACCTCAAAAATATAGACCCTACTTCTTGCAGACAAAAAACGCCATGCGTGGACTTGGTATAACTCTAAATCCATCAAAGTCGTTTATTGGCTATCCTGGGGAAATTGATTATGCCATAATTCTCCAAAAAGGGGATAGAGATCTTGAAGAAAAAGAAGCCTATGACGTATTTCGTAAAATTAGACGTAGGCTTGAAGCTAAAAAACTACCCACCTTTGATTGGAAAGGTAGGGTTTTTCTACGGTGGTCTCCAGACCCTAGTGATGACAGTTCGTATGAAACGCTCCGCTACGAAGAAGGAAAAGCATACTATGTATTCCATGTAGATAAATAGTTCTAACTCGAAGTTTTAGGTGATCAACTATGTCCTGTGACATAGCCACCCACAAAGCTCCCCAGCCCGTCGAAGATTCCGACAAATGTCAGGAAGAATAGTCTCAAAGAGGTGCCGACATGAAATTACAGTCTATGCCGCACGAGTTGAAAACGCCTGAACTGTGCTTTGCCGCCGTCCAAGAACGCGGAAATTCACTTAAGTATGTACCGGAAAACTTGAAAACACCGGAACTCTGCCTCGCCGCCGTCCTGGATCACGGTGAGGCGCTTGAGTATGTGCCGGAAGCGTTGAAAACACAGGAACTTTGTCTTCTGGCCGTTCAGGACGGCTGGGCGCTTGAATATGTGCCGGAGTCTTTCAAAACACCGAAAATATGCCACACTGCTATCCAATGTAACGGCGATCAACTTGAGCTTGTGCCGGAAGGACTGAAAACGGCGGAACTCTGCTTTCTGGCCGTTCTGGGAAATGGACTTGCGCTTGACGATGTGCCAAAAAACCTGAAAACACCGGAGTTCTGCCTCGCTGCTGTTCAAAATCACGGTGCGGCGCTCAAGTATGTGCCAAAGGCGCTGAAGACGCCGGAACTCTGCCTTCTGGCCGTTCGAGGTTTCGGCACGGCGCTTGAGCATGTCCCTAAAAAACTGAAAACACCCGAGCTTTGCCGCATTGCTGTCAAGAGAGATGGCTTGGCACTTCAGTATGCCCCAAACAAACTGAAGACGCCGGAACTCTGTCTTACTGCTGTGAAAAAACACCGCAAGGCGCTTAATTTTGTACCGGAAGCGCTCAAAAACGAGATACGCGCTACCGTAAAACAGGCCAAGGCTGCATCTTCAGCCACCTAATCATCCGACTCCGCAACGACAGGATACCTATGATCGAATTTACCGGAAATGACCTGTTGCCGCTCATCAGGGCAGCCGAATCCGTGTTGTTCATCTTCGGGGCGGGCATGAGCACGGATTCCGGCATTCCAGATTACCGGAGTTCCGGCGGCTGGTATAGAGAAAACGGCCCTTTCGCCACTATAGGCAAAACGGCTTTTACCATATCCCTGCGCTCGGAATTGGAAGCGGACTGGAATCGGGCCTGGGGCATCTGGGGATATAAGCAGGCTGTCATTTCGCGGGCGAAGCCCCATGCCGGGTATACGCTTTTGGCCGGGGAAGCTGCGCAAAACCCTACGCGCAGCTTTGTACTCACAAGCAACATTGATGAACTGGCGCTCCGCGCGGGTTTTCCATCAGGGCACGTGCATCAGTGTCATGGCAGCATGTTCCGTCTACAATGCGGCATTCCTTGCTGCCGGGAAACATGGCGCATGCCGGACGATCCGCTTAATATTGACGCTGAAAATTTTCTGCTCAAAGGCCCTCTGCCGCGCTGCCCTTTCTGTGGGGCTGTGGCCAGGCCCAATGTCTTTCTTTTCGATGATAACGAGAAAAGCTATGTCTGGGAGCAAGACAACAAGAGTGCGCGTCATTTCGCCGCGTGGCTTGAAGCGCAAAAAGACGCGCAACTGTGTATGGTGGAAATCGGCTGCGGACTCGACGCCCCTGGTCTGCGCCGCCGCGCCGAGCAGTACCTTGCCGACTGTCCCAAGTCCGTGCTTATCCGCATTAATGATTCCGCCGCCAGTGGGCCGCCCGAACGCTTCATAGGAATACAAGACAGGGCGCTTCATGCGTTGCGCAATACCGATATATAACCTGCTGTCAAATCACCCTATACAGGTGTATTTTGCATGAGCACGCCTAAAGATACCGCGGAGAAGAAAGGCTACCGCAAGCAAAAAACACCGGAGCAATGGCTGTACCTTGTTATGCAACACGGCGAAGCGCTTCGGCTTGTGCCGGACAGCCTCAAGACCCCGGAACTCTGTTTGGCTGCCGTCCAGAATGACGGCGATGCGCTTCGTTTTGTGCCGAAGACGTTCATAACACCGGAATTGTGTCTCACCGCCGTTAAAAATGACGCTTCGTCACTTGTTGATGTGCCGGAGGCGCAAAGAACGGCGGAAGTCTGCATGACTGCCGTCCAGCAAACAGGCTGTGTACTCGAGGTTGTACCGGAATCCTTGAAAACCCCGGAACTCTGTTTGGCTGCCGTCCAAAAGTCCAGTGAAGCGCTTGAGTTTGTGCCGGAGGCGCTTAAAACGCCGGAACTCTGTCTTACTGCTGTAAAAAAACACCGCAAGGCGCTTAATTTTGTACCGGAAACGCTCAAAAACGAGATACGCGCTGCCGTAAAACAGGACAAGGCTGCATCTTCAACCATCTAGCCACCCAGGCTGATTCCGGCCTGCCGGGCGTATGGAGAGCCGAGATGAACATCATGATATATCTTGATGAATCATGACAAGGCGCGTAGTATGATTGAAAGGAGAATACCATGTCTTTGAACGCGACAGCGGCCAAAAAGGTCAAGTTTGCCACGCAGCTTGACCCGGATGTATTGGAAACCCTGCGGCGGATGTCCGCTGATGAGGGCAGGCACCTGCAAACCCTTCTGGATGAAGCCCTGCGGGAATACATTGACAACAAGCAGGCGGGCATCCCCCGCAGGCATGTCCTGAATGCCTTGCAAATAAGCATGGCGGAGTACGCCAGCTTATACGAGGCGCTCGCCAGATGACGCGGGACTATCTGACCACGGCGGAGATACTGGCTATACACGCCGTGCTTCTCAAACGCCATGGCGGGGCGGACGGTGTACGGGATATCGGCGCATTGGAGGCAGCGGCATTTCGCCCCCAGTCCGGCTATTATTCGGATGGGGTGCAGGAAGCCTGCGCCCTGCTGGAAAGCCTGCTGATCAACCATCCCTTTATGGACGGCAACAAACGGACGGCCTTCGCTGCCTGTGACGTATTCCTGCGTATCAACAGCTTCCGCATTACGGCAGGCTGGGAACTCCTTTATGAGCTGATGCTGCGCTGGATCGCCCTTGCGCCTAACGAGCGTTTCCGGGCGATAGAGGATGATTTGCGCTCCCTGATTGTGGAAGCGTAAAGCGCCGACTCGCTTCCCAACGCCCTACACGCCGGTTCCGGCATTCCAGCTTATCGCAGCTCCGTCAGTTGATATAGAAAAACCGCGCAATACTTCCTCCAAAATTACGAAATCTGAAACGACGCTCTTCCATACTGCTCCTGAAGAATACGAAAGAAGGAGCATGGTCATGGGCAGAAGATCGTCATTGCAGATATTGCCACAGCAGATATCGTCACTGGAGGCATTGACCCCTGAATCAGCGTATGCGCGCAAAAAAACAGCGGAATGGCTGCTGCGTCTTCTCGATTGCTCCGTAGCGTTGGACGAAGATTTTTTTGCATGCGCGGAGTGGTGTATGGGCGGTTTGCGCCCTGTATTGCACTCGTTGCATGAAATGCTGGGAAAAAACCGCAGCAGCGTCAAAAGGGATGGCGCGCTCAAAACAATCAAGGAGTGTTTGAAAGATCCAGACTCGGATCTGCACGAGGAGTTGAAAGAACTTGTCAAACGGCATCCCCGTATCACAAAACATGTATCGGCGATGGTTCGCCGGGAGTGCGAGCGGGCAGCCAGGGCGAAAGCCCGGGGGTTCTCCCTGGCCCGTGTCAAAAAACTTACCAAATCCCTTTTCGGCCTGAGTGACGAGGCCGTGCGGATATGCGAATACGCCTTCCTTGTCGGGAATTTCGACAAGGTGGAACACTATTTTGAGAATTGCCTGGAAATTCACAAGTATGCGTCCAGGCGTCTGCTTATGCGCGTTCTTGATATTCCGGCCTCACGCTATCGCGCGTCCTTAAAGGAACTGACAGACAGCGGCATTCTTGATGAAGCCGATCCCTACTATCTCCGTCTACAGGATGAAGTGGACACACTCTGGCAGGATGAAAAAAGCACAAGTATCGAGAAGCTGTTTTGCCGTCCACTTGCAGGGGAAAGGCTCCCCCTGGCGAATTTCCGGCTCCCTGCCGACGACCTTGCCTGTGTCAAAGCCCTGCTGGAAACAGAGAGCAAACTGCCGGTGCATATTCTGCTGTACGGAGCGCCGGGAACGGGGAAAACCACCTTTGCCCGCAGTCTTGCCGCCGCCTGCAAGCTCAAGGCCTGGGCGGTTCCCTGCCGCGACGATGATGACGAAAATGACCGCCGCGTTTCCTTGCGCGCCTGTCTGCACATGGCCGCCCGGCACAAGGGGTCGTTTGTCCTGGTGGATGAAGCTGAACGCATGCTCAACACGGATATGTTCATGTTGCGCAACACCCAGCAAAAAGCGTGGCTCAACGGCTTGCTGGAGGAAGCTCAACGCCGGGTCATCTGGATTGTCAACGATATTAATTTCGTTGATCAGGCTGTGCGCCGCCGTTTTACCTACAGCATCCACTTTGAGGAACTCGGCAAACGGGAGCGGCGTTTTGTCTGGGCTCAGATTCTCGAGCGGCATCATGTTCGGAAGCATATGTCCGAAATGGAGCTTGAAAAGCTGTGCGAAAGATACAGACCCCCGGCGGCCGTGATTGAGGCAGCCATCGTGCGGAGCAAGGAAATCGGCGTAAAAAAAACAGAGTTTGCCGCCAGCGTGGAGCGCTTTGTACGCGCCCACAACACCTTGCGCCGCAACGGCCGCAAGGAGCGCGTCAAAAAAGCGGAAGCCGGGCAGGATTACAGCCCGGAAGGCGTGTGCATGGAAGGTTCGATGGCAGAACTGCTGCAAGCCTGCCGCGAGGCTGACGCCGAGTTGCGGGACAGGAACATTCTCCCCCCCGCAAGCGGCAATATGCTTTTCTACGGCCCGCCGGGCACGGGCAAAACAGCCCTGGCCCGCTACATCGCCCATGAATTGGACAGGGAATGCGTGGTCAAGCGGGCAAGCGATCTGCTCAGCATGTGGGTGGGCGAATCGGAAAAGCAGGTAGCGGACGCCTTTGCCCGCGCGGAAGACGACGGGGCCGTGCTGGTGATCGACGAGGCCGACAGCTTTATCTAT